>DATLYU010000156.1:0-3949 GCA_035574435.1 Gaiellaceae bacterium
TCGGCTTCGAGGGCGAGCAGCGCACGCTGGAGGCGATCGAGCGCGAGCTCGGCATCCCGCGCGAGCGTGTTCGCCGGCTCGAGCAGCAGGCGCTGCGTCGGCTCGAGACGAGGCTCCAGGGCCTCGCGGACGCGAGCCGGGACGAGCTCGCGAGCTCGGCCTGAGGACCGTTCGAGCGAGCCGGCCGCCGCCGCTTTCCGGCCGCCGGCGGCGCGGCGTCTGCATCCGGGAAAGCAGGCAGGTGACTCCGTGACCTCCCCGATGACCGGACAGGCGTGCCGGCCTACCGTGGACGGCGAGGACAGGGAACATGGCCAGAAGACCCGAGACGCGCCCAGACCGTGAGCGCCGGTGGCTCGAGCGGGTCCCGGTCGGCCCGTTCAGCGCTCTCGAGTTCTCCCTGCTCGGGCTGCTCGCGCTCGCGCTCGTGCTCTACGCGATCCCGCGCGCGTTCGGCCTCGAGTCCGACTGCGTGGCCGGCGCCGGAGTGGTGACCGTGCCCGGGGACACGTACATCGGGGCGTACGCGGTCCTCGGCACGCTCGGCTGGCTCGCTGTCTTCCTGGGGATGCTCTACGCGAGCATCGCCGAGCGAGAGGACATCATGCTGCTCCTGCCGGCGCTGTGGTTCGTCGTGCTCGTCCTCTCCGCGCTCGTCGCCGCCGCAGCCGTCGGCCCCTCGCCCTGCCCGACCTGATCCCGGCGAGCCGATGCACCGCCCGCCGCCTGATCTGCCTCGCCGAGCAGTCGTCCTTCGGAGCGCGGAGACGGGGCCGCGTCCGAGCGAAAGCCCGAGCAGAGGAGGTCGAGGCTGGCGATACGGCCGTCGTCGAGCGTGCAGAAGAGGTGCTGTTCGATGATCTGCCAGGTGTCGTCGGGCCGGCGCACCCGGAGCCGATAGAAGACGTGCAGTCGGTCGCTTACCTCTTCGGTGCCAGACCGAACGAGCTCGAGCTCCTCCGCTCGGCCGAACCAGGAGGCGTACTTCGCGGCTGCAGGCTCCGCTCCCGAGAGCTCCATAGGTCCGGGGGGGATCAGCGCGCGCACGCGCACGTCCGTCGCGAGCATGCCGGCGAGCCGGTCGAAGTCCCGCTCGGCAAGCGCTGCGACGAACGCGGCGCCCAGCTCAGTAGCTGAAGACAGTGGTGTGCTCATCGCGGATCCACTCCCAGAGCGGCGTCGCACCCGCGAGCCGGGCGTTCGCGACAAGCTCGCCCTGATCGAGCTTTCGGGCGTTGAAGCAGATCGGGCAGGCGAGGAGCTCACCCCCCGCCTCAGCGAACTGCTCGAGCAGGCGCGGGAGCGGGGGGCAGCCGTCGCAAGCGACCGCCGCCCCGTACCCGGGGAGCGCGAGCCGCACCGCCTCCTTGGTCAGCCAGATCGCAACCGTCCCCCCGCCTCGAGCGCCGCGTTCGCGACCAAGAGCGCGACCGTAACGCGTTCCGAGTCCTCGAGCCCGGTCGCGAGGTTGACCAGCACCTTCCGCTCGTCGGGCATCCGCTCGCCTCTCCTCCTCGTGGGCTGCCTACGGCGTGCAGAAGCCGGGCGCCACTGCGGGTGAGTTGGCTGCCGCGGTCGGCATTGCGACGAAGTGGGCGGGAACCGCCTTGCCGGCGTGCAGCGTCGTCGTGCATGCCCCGCCGAGCCCCGGCGGCGTCACCTGATGCGCCGAAGCGGCGGACGCGCCTGCGAGCGCCATGCCGGCGATCAGCAGCATCACGAACGTCGGCTTCTTCATCCTCGTGTCTCCTTTCGTCATCGCCGTTCCGTAAGCCCGCAGGCTAGGTCGGGCTTGGCGGCTCGACCTCGCAGATCCCGGCCAATCGACGGGCGGGCGCCTGAATGGCTAGATCTTGCTATGCGAGCCCGTGCCGGCCGGCGAGGGAAGCGGCGGCCGCGCGCGAGGGAAGTCCCAGCTTGCGCAGGATGTTCGCAACGTGACGGTTGACCGTGTGCTCGCTGAGGACGAGGCGCCGCGCAATAGCGTGGTTCGTGAGACCCTCCGCGACGAGACTAAGGACTTCCAGCTCGCGCCCGCTCAACTCGCCGAGCGGGGTGTCCGCCACGTCGGGAGGAAGCGCCGCGCGCGCCCGGCGGAGCTTCCCGAGCATCGCCTCGGCGCGAGCGCTCTCGCCCTGCGCCCCCAGCTCCTGGAAGCCGGCGAGCGCCGCCTCGATCTCGTGACGAGCCCGATCGTCGCGCCCCGAGGCGCTCAGCGCGGAGGCGAGGTCGACACGCACCCGAGCGGCCTCGAACCGAGCATCGCTCGCCACGAGCAAGTCGAGCGCGTCCTCGAAGGAGCGCCGCGCAGCGTCGTGGTCACCGTGGGCCGCCGCGAGCGTCCCCTCCGCCGAGTACACCGCTGCGGCCAGCGGACGAGTTCGCGCACGCGCCGCAATCTCGCGCAGCTCCTCCAGCGCCTCGGCGGCGTGCTCGTACTCTCCCAGCCGCGCAAGCGCCCTGATCGCCACCTCCAGCCCAACACCGCGCTCGATCCTGCCCCGGTCGGGGAACCGCCGGAGGTAGCGATCGGCCAGCTCTGCCGCCTCGGCGGGCTGATCACGGTCCAGAGCGAGCGCAGCGCGCCCGAGGAGGGAGAGGGAGTGCGTCTCGCTGCGGGCGAAGAGCTCCTCGGCCTCGGCCAGCCGGCCCTGCCGTCGCCGCAACTCGCCGAGCCGTGCGAGGGCGTCGCCGACCATAGGCGGCCGGGACGCCCGAAGTCCCTCCACCGCCGCACGTAGCTGGCTCTCCGCCTCGTCCCAGCGACCCTGCCAGCTGAGCACGCTCGCGTAGTGCGCTCGGCACGTGTTGAGCAGGAAGATGTCGTGCTGGCTGCAGAACTCGCCCACCCGGGCGCACCACTGAGCCGCTCGCTCGAAGTCGCGTACCCGCTCGCACGCCGAGATCAGGTAGCAACACGCCCAGGCTACGCAGTAGAGGAGCCTCGCCTCACCCTGGAGCGCGACCGTCGTGGCCTCGTCCAGGCGGCGCATGCCTTCCTCCAGCTCGCCTTCGCTCACGAGAGCTCGTCCCTCGAGCCCGAGCCCGAGCATCTCGAGCTCCGGAGCGTTGAACTTCCGGCCCAGCTCGACGGCGCGCGCCGCCAGGCGCCGAGCCTTTGCCGTGTCCTCGCCCAGCACAACCGCGATGTGCCCCTCGTGGATGGCAAGCCAGCCGTGATCGACACCGGTCTCCAGCCGGTCGATGAGGCTGTGCGCACGCTGGAGCCAGCCGTTCGCAACCGCCGGCTCGCCGCGAAACAGAAGGCAGTCGAGAGCAAGCCAGGCCGCGATCCGCGCAGCGGAGCCCTTGTCGCCGCCGTCGAGGTACAGGCGGTAGGCACGTTCGCGGACGTCAAGTGTGACCCGGTCCTCGTCCAGCATGTGAGCTGCCCAGCCCAGCCCTTCGAGCGCCTGCGGGGTCTCGCCTTCCGCCAAGGACTCCTCGAAGGCAGCCCTCGCACGCTCCCAATCCCCGTCGCTGAGAGCCGCCCAGCCCGCGTCGAGCGCCGTTGCGGGTGTCAGCCCGTCAGCCACCTCGCGCCGCGCCTGCATGGTCATACTCTGGTGCCGGCCTCGGAGTGCCGTCAAGCGCGCCCTCACTGTGGAGCAGACCTGGGCGCGACCGAAGGCGCGGCCTCGGAGCAAACTGAGTCACGCGCTGCGACGGTCGGCCATGCCGAGTCGCTTTCTGCAGGTGGCATGCGCCCGGGAGGATTCGAACCTCCGACCCGCGGATTAGAAGTCCAGCTTGACAACTGCAGTGAACTGAAAATGCCTGCAAAATGCAGGATTCAGATTTCAACAAAATGTGCCGATTTGCGACCTGCGGAGACGAGCCTGTACGTCCGTGGGTACGCGCACGACGTGCGTACGACATGCGGACTGGCGATCCGCGGGCCTCGCCGCGCGGTCACTCCGCGAGGCGACCAGAGCTGAACGCGGGCGAT
>DATLYU010000157.1:0-13688 GCA_035574435.1 Gaiellaceae bacterium
CGCCGAGGCGCCGCCGCCGGCTCCGTCCGCTCCCGCCGAGCCGACCGCTCCCGCGCCGGCCGCGGCGCCGGAGCCGGCGCCCATGCCGGAGGCGGAGACGACGCCGGAAGGCGGCGGGGAGGCCCCGAGGGAGGGCGCAGAGGAGGACGAGGGCAGGACCGCCTGAGCCAGGCGAAGCCCCCTGCAAATCTTCCCTGTCGGCGTTTGCCGAGTACGCTGTGAGGAAAGGCCGGTACGGGGCGCCCCGCGCCCCGTACCAGCGACCGCCGAAGGGACCGCATGGACCGCATCAGGAACCTGCCGCTGGGCGCGAAGCTCGTCCTCGCCGGCGGGCCGCTGCTGTTCCTCAACCTCTCGTTCACGTGGCAGCGCCTCGAGGTCGACTTCGGGCCCGCGGGCCGCGCGGAGCGCCTGCTCGACGGCTGGGACCTGCTCGGGCTGCTCGTGGGCGTGCTCGCGCTCGGCCTCGTCGTGTACGTCGTCGTCGCGTACCTGACGGACGTCGAGCCGAGCGACGAGCTGCCCTGGGACACGGTCGCGCTCGCCGCCGGGGCCGCCGTCTTCCTGCTCACGGTGCTCAAGAACCTCACCGACGCGGGCTCGACGCTGCCGAGCTACGTCGGCGTCGGGCTGGCCGCGGTCGTCGCCGCAGGCGTGCTGCTCGAGTGGCGCGACGCGCGCGGCGAGGCCCGCCCGCCCCTGGGCCGCCTCCGGACGCGCCAGCTCAGCCGAGACGCTTGACGAGCAGCACGCGGTCCTCGCCGGGCCCGTCGTAGTCCGCGACCACGCGGTCGACCTCGAACCCGAGCGCCCGATGGAAGGCGAGCGAGCGCTCGTTCGCCGGGGAGGTCACGCAGCGCACGAGCGTCCGGCCCTGCTCGGCGACCTCGGCGAAGAAGCGCTCGTAGAGCGTCCGGCCGATCCCCTCCCCCCGCCGCTCGGGCGCGACGCCGACGAAGTGGATGTACGCCTCCTGCGGGTCGGTCTGCGAGAGGAACCCGCACAGGAAGCCCACGAGCTCGCCCCGCTCGTCCTCGGCCACGAAGCTCGTGCCCTCGAAGTGGAGGAAGAAGAGCTTCGGGAGCATGGGCGCCATGTCGCGCCCGTCCCACCAGACGTTGACGCGCCCGATCACCCGCCCGTAGTCGGACGGGCTCGCGTGCCGGACCGCGACCGGGTTACCGGTCATCTCCGGCGGGAAGACGCGGCGGGCGCACGCGCCGCGGCTACTCGTCGGCGACCGGCTCGCCGGCGGGCTCGTCGTCCGCCGGCTCCTCGGGCGCGCCGACGGCCGCCGGCACGGGCGGGCCCTCGACGACCCGGATCTCGACCGGCGGCTCCTCGTCCACGGGATTCTCGCGCCGGTCGACGACGACGGTCGAGGCCGGCGCCAGCTCGCGGCCGAGGATGAAGTCGGCGAGCGGGTCTTCGATCAGGCGCTGAATCGCGCGCCGCAGCGGGCGGGCGCCCATGGCCGGGTCGTAGCCCTGCTCGACAAGCAGCTCCTTCGCCTCGTCGGTCAGCTCCACGACGACGCCGTGCTTCGACATCTCGTCGCGCACGCGCTTCATCATCAGGTCGACGACCTGCAGGATCTCGCTCCGCTCGAGTTTGTGGAAGACGATGACCTCGTCGATGCGGTTCAGGAGCTCGGGCCGGAACACCTTCTTCAGCTCCGACATGACGCGCTCCTTCATCTCGTCGTACGAGAGCCCGCCCTCGTCGCCGATGGAGAAGCCGAGCGTCTGGTTCTTCGAGATCTGCGCGGCGCCCAGGTTCGAGGTCATGATCACGATCGTGTTCCGGAAGTCGACCTTCCGCCCCTGGGCGTCCGTCAGCTTCCCGTCCTCGAGGATCTGCAGGAGGATGTTGAACACGTCCGGGTGCGCCTTCTCGATCTCGTCCAGGAGCACGACCGAGTACGGCTTCCGGCGCACGGCCTCGGTGAGCTGGCCGCCCTCGTCGTAGCCGACGTACCCGGGCGGGGAGCCGACGAGCCGCGACACGGAGTGCTTCTCCATGTACTCGGACATGTCCACCTGGATGAGGGCGTCCTCGTCGCCGAACAGGAACTCGGCGAGCGTGCGCGCGAGCTCCGTCTTGCCGACGCCCGAGGGGCCGAGGAAGATGAAGGAGCCGGTCGGCCGCTTGGGGTCCTTGATCCCCGCGCGCGCGCGGCGGATCGCCTTGGACACGGCCACGATCGCCTGGTGCTGGCCGATGACGCGCTTGTGCAGCTCGTCCTCCATCCGGATGAGCTTCTGCGACTCGGCCTCGGTGAGCTTGAAGACCGGGATGCCCGTCCACATGGAGACGATGTCGGCGATCTCGTCCTCGCCGATCTCCGGCTGCTCCTCGTCGGCCTGGTTGCGCCAGGCCTCCTCCAGCTCCTTCTTCTTCTGCGTGAGCTTGCGCTCCTTGTCGCGGAGCTGCGCGGCCTTCTCGAACTCCTGCGCCTCGATCGCCGCCTCCTTGTCCGCGCGGACCTTCTCGATCTCGTCTTCGAGCTCGCGGTAGCGCGGCGGCGCGGCCATGGTCGCGATGCGGACGCGCGAGCCGGCCTCGTCGATCAGGTCGATCGCCTTGTCCGGCAGGTGGCGGTCCTGGATGTAGCGGTCGGCGAGGACGGCTGCGGCCTGCAGCGCCTCGTCGGAGATCTTGCAGCGGTGGTGCGCCTCGTAGCGGTCGCGCAGCCCGCGCAGGATCTGCACCGTCTCGTCGATCGTCGGCTCGTCCACGCGCACCTGCTGGAAGCGGCGCTCGAGCGCCGCGTCCCGCTCCAGGTACTTGCGGTACTCGTCGAGCGTGGTGGCGCCGATGGTCTGGATCTCGCCGCGGGCGAGCGCGGGCTTGAGGATGGACGCCGCGTCGATCGCGCCCTCGGCCGCGCCGGCGCCGACGAGGTTGTGGAGCTCGTCGATGAAGAGGATGATGTCGCCGCGCTGGGTGATCTCCTTCATCACCTTCTTCAGGCGCTCCTCGAACTCGCCGCGGTACTTCGACCCCGCCACGAGCGCGGCCAGGTCGAGCGTGTAGATCTGCTTGCCCTTGAGCAGCTCCGGCACCTGCCCGGCGGAGATGCGCGCGGCCAGGCCCTCGACGACCGCGGTCTTGCCCACGCCCGGCTCGCCGATCAGGACCGGGTTGTTCTTCTGCCGGCGCGAGAGGATCTGCATCACGCGCTCGATCTCGGTCTGGCGGCCGACGACGGGATCGAGCTTGCCCTCCACCGCTGCGCGCGTGAGGTTGCGCCCGAACTGGTCGAGGAGCTTGGAGCTCTTGGACTTCTCGCTCGCCGGAGCGCCGGCACCCGCCTGGCGGCGGCCCGGGCCGGAGAGCATGCGGATGATCTCGTTGCGGATCTTCTCGGCGTCCGCGTCGAAGTCGAGCAGGATGCGCGCGGCGACGCCCTCGTTCTCGCGCACGAGCCCGAGCAGGATGTGCTCGGTGCCGATGTAGTTGTGGCCCAGCGAGAGAGCCTCGCGCAGCGCCAGCTCCAGCACCTTCTTGGCGCGCGGCGTGAACGGGATCTGGCCGGTGGTGACCTCGTCGCCCTGCCCGACGATGCGGGCGACCTGGGCGCGAACCTCCTCCACCGTGATGTCCAGCGACTCGAGAACGCGCGCGGCGAGGCCCTCCTCCTCGCGCAGCAGCCCGAGCAGGATGTGCTCCGTGCCGATGTAGTTGTGCTTGAGCGCCCTCGCCTCGTCCTGGGCGAGGACGACGACCTGCCGAGCCCGTTCGGTGAATCGCTCGAACACCTTCCTTCGACCCTCCTTTCCTACGCTCTCCGGAGACCGACGGGTTGCCGCGCTCCGGGTCGAAGGTCAGGGCTTGATCGTAGCCGACCGCTTTCGTGACGCGTGTCACCCTCCAGGTTCGCCCGACGAGGTGGGTACCCTTCGCCGGTCGTGAGCGGCAAGGCGCTCGTCACCGGAGGGGCTGGGTTCATCGGATCGCACCTGTGCGAGCTCCTCCTCGACGGCGGCTGGGAGGTGTGGGCGCTCGACGACGTGTCCACCGGGTCGCTCGACAACGTGGAGCGCCTCGCCGACCGCCCCGAGTTCCACCTCGTGGTCGAGTCCGTGCTCTCGCCGTCCGTCGTCAGCGAGCTCGTGCACAAGTGCGACGTCGTCTACCACCTGGCGGCGGCGGTGGGCGTGCGGCTGATCGTGGAGCAGCCGGTCCACACCATGGTCACGAACGTGCAGGGGACCGAGACGGTCCTCGAGTACTGCGCGAAGTTCGGCAAGCGCGTGCTCGTCGCCTCCAGCTCCGAGGTGTACGGCGACCACCGCGACGAGCGTCCGCTGCGCGAGGACGACCGGCGCGTGTACGGCCCGGTGACCGAGCGGCGCTGGCTCTACGCCGACTCGAAGGCGATGGACGAGTTCCTCGCGCTCGCCTGGCACGACGAGCGCGACCTCGACTGCGTCATCGCCCGCTTCTTCAACACCGTCGGGCCGCGCCAGCAGGGCCAGTACGGCATGGTCATCCCGCGCTTCGTGGCCCGCGCGCTCGCCGGCGAGCCGCTCGAGGTGCACGGCGACGGGACGCAGACGCGCTCCTTCTGCCACGTCCAGGACACCATCCGGGCCGTGCACGGGCTCATGGAGGAGCCGGCCACCTCGGGCCAGATCTACAACGTGGGGTCGGCCGAGCGCGTGCGCATCCTCGACCTCGCGCACCGCGTGCTCGCGCGCACCGGCTCCTCGTCCGAGCTCCAGTTCGTCCCGCACGACGAGGTGTACGGCCTCGGCATCGAGGACGTCCTGCACCGCGAGCCGTCCATCGAGAAGATCCGAGCCGCGATCGGCTGGACGCCGACCCGGTCCCTGGACGAGATCCTGGACGACGTCATCGCCTTCGAGCGCGCCCGCCAGCGCGCAGCCGTGTAGCGGCCCCGACGCGCCGTCGGAACGCGCCGTTGACGCCGGGGCGCCGGGCGCGGATACTCGGACCACGTGGCGCAGCGCCGACTCGCCCTCCTCTCGGCCGCCCTCGTCCTCGCCGGAGCGATCGCCGGAGCGGGGCAGGGAGCTGGCTCGGCAGCGCGCCCGCCCGGGTCGCCCGACCTCGCGGCCATGGCGCTCGCCGTCGGCGACTTCCCGGCCGGCACGCGCGTGGACAGCCAGGGGTGGAAGCGCGACCCCGACTTCGTCGGCTCGTACGAGCGCGACTTCGACGTCCGCGGCCTGCGCCTCGGGCGCTCGCGCGTGCTCGCGGCCTTCCAGACGCTCGACCTCGAGCGCACGCCCGCCGACGCGAAGCTGACGTTCGACCTCGCGGCCGAGCTCTTCCGCGGCAAGCAGGGGGCGCAGCTCCTCAAGGCCGCGCTCGTGAGCGAGGGCTTCTCCCCCAAGTCCATCTCCGTGGCTCCGACCCGGCGCCCGCGGATCGGAGACGGCGCGCTCGTCCTCGCCCTGCGCCTCACGCAGGAGGGCGTCCGCTTCGGGTTCACGGTCTCGCTGCTGCGCTTCGACCGCGTCCTCCTCGGAGTCGGGCTCATCTCGTTCCCCGGCTCGAGCCTGCACAAGGCGGACGTCGACCGCCTGAGCCGCGTCGCCGTCGAGCGCGTCCGCGCCGGCCTCGTCCCGGTTGCGGCCGCCCCGCCCGTCCTCTCCGGCACCGCGCAGCCCGGCCAGACCCTGACCGCGGCTGGGGGCACCTGGACGGGCGACGGGGTCGCCCTCACCTACCAGTGGGAGCGCTGCCTGGCTGCGGTCGTCGGCTGCGTCCCGATCGCCGGTGCGACCGGGCCGACCTACGTCGTCGCGACCGGCGACCTCGCCTCGGTGCTGCGCATCTCCGTGACCGGCCGCAACCGCCTGGGCGCGACCACGGCGAGCTCGGCCGCGAGCGGGCAGGTGGCCGGGCCGCCCGGGTCGCCGACCGCGCTCGCGCCGCCGGCGATCAACGGGACGTTCCAGGTCGGCACGACGGTGTTCGCGACCACCGGCAGCTGGTCGGGCGAGCCGACCGCGTTCGCGTTCCAGTGGCGCCGCTGCGACGCGTCCGAGCGCTGCGTCGACATCGCGGGCGCGACCGCCTCGAGCTACACGCTCGCGCCGGAGGACGCGCGCTCGTCGCTCCGCGTGCTCGTCGTCGCGACGAACTCCGCCGGAGCGGGCGGGTCGCTCTCGCCGCCCTCGCCGGCGATCCCGTAGCGCAGCTACTCGGTCGGCCGCAGGGCCGGGAAGAGGATGACGTCACGGATCGTCTCCTGCCCGCCCAGGAGCATGACGAGGCGGTCGATGCCGAGCCCGAGGCCGCCGGTCGGCGGCATCCCGTAGGCGAGCGCCTCCACGAACTCGGGGTCGCCGCGGACGCCTTCCACGTGCTCCGACTGCTCGTCGAACCGGCGCTGCTGCTCGTCCGGGTCGTTGATCTCGGAGTACGCGTTGCCGAGCTCCATCCCGGCCGCGAAGTACTCGAACCGCTCGGTGAAGGCGGGGTCGTCGTCCGTCGTGCGCGCGAAGGGGGAGAGCTCCACCGGGTAGTCGTGGACGATCGTCGGCTCGACGAGCGACGGCTCCACGAAGTGCCCGAACGCGTGGTCCACGAGCTGCGCCCAGTCCTTGTCCGCGCTCGTGTCCACCCCACGCTCCTCGAGCATGGAACGGAGCTCCTGCGGGTCGCGCGTCCACAGCTCGAGCTGCTCGAGCGTGTCCACGAACCGCACGCGCCGCCAGGGCGCCTGCAGGTCGACCTCGTGGCCACGCAGCCCGACGCGGGTGGTCCCGAGCGTCTCCCGCGCGACGCGCTCGAGGAGCTCCTCGATGCGCGCCATGGTGTCGCGGTAGTCGGCGTAGGCCTCGTACCACTCGAGCATCGTGAACTCCGGCTGGTGCTTGTAGGAGACGCCCTCGTTGCGGAAGTCCTTGCCGATCTCGTACACGCGCTCGAGCCCGCCCACGATCAGCCGCTTGAGGTACAGCTCCGTGGCGATGCGCAGGTACAGGTCGGCCTCGAGCTCGTGCGAGCGCGTGACGAAGGGCTTCGCGAACGCGCCCCCGTAGCGCGGCTGCAGCACGGGCGTCTCGACCTCGACGAACCCCGCCTCGTCCAGGTAGCGCCGGATGGCCGCGATCACCCGCGCCCGGAGGAGGAAGAGCTCGCGCGTCTCCGCGTTCACGAGCAGGTCGAGGTGGCGCCTGCGGTAGCGCGTCTCCGTGTCCGTGAGGCCGTGGAACGTGTCCGGCAGCGGCCTGCGGTTCTTGGCCAGGAGCACGAGCTCGTCCACGGCGAGCGAGGGCTCCCCGCGCCGGGAGCGGGCCGGCGCGCCGACCACGCCGACCACGTCGCCCAGGTCCACGTCGACGGCTCCGGCGCGGTCCTCCGCGCACAGGAGCTGGATCCGCCCGGAGCGGTCCTCCAGGTCCAGGAACGTCAGCTTGCCGTGCTCGCGCCTCGCCATGACGCGCCCGGCGAGGCGGCGCCGGGTCGGCGCCTCCGTGCCCGGCTCGAGCTCGGAGGCCTCTGCCCGCACCGACGCGATCTCGTCCCGGTCGGGGAAGCGCTTCGGCGCCGTCATGGACGGCCAGCCTACTCGGACGGCGCGACGAGCCTCAGCGAGGGCCGCACCACGCGCGCGACCGCGCGACGGACGAACGGAGATCGAGGCCGCGCTACGCGGCCTTGATCTCCATGATCTTGTACTTCACCTTCGAGCCGCGCGGGGTGACGACCTCGACCACCTCGCCCTTCTTGCGGCCCATGATCGCCTTCCCGACGGGCGACTCGTTGGAGAGCTTGCGCTCGGCGGGGTTCGCCTCCGCGGAGCCGACGATGAAGTACTCCACGGTCTCCTTCGCGTCCACGTCGCGCAGCCGCACGACGGAGCCGATGGAGACCACGCTCGTGTCCACGTTGTTCGTGTCGATCACGCGCGCGTTGGAGAGGCGCTCCTCGAGCTGGGCGATGCGGTGCTCGAGCATCATCTGCTCGTTCTTCGCGTCGTCGTACTCCGCGTTCTCCGCGATCTCGCCGAACTCCCGCGCGGCGGCGATGCGCTCCGCGATCTCGCGCCGCTTCTCGGTCCGCAGCCGGTCGAGCTCGGCCTTCAACTGGTCGTAGCCTTCGGGGGTGAGGAGCACGTCCTTCACGGGAAAAGCCCTCCGAGACGAGAGATAGGGGCCCGGCGGCCCCGTCAGACGGGCGGGAATGGTAGCGGGGCCGAAGTACCATGCGCAAGGCCGTGCACGAACTCCGAACACCCTGGCGGATCGGCCCCGTGGAGGTGCCCACGCGGCTCGTCCTGGCGCCCATGGCGGGCGTCTCAGTGCAGGCGTTCCGGCGCCAGGGCAGGCGCTACGGAGCGGGTCTCGTGTGCTCCGAGATGGTGAGCTGCGCGGGGATCGAGCACGGTAACGAGCGCACGCTCGGGTACCTGCGCGTCGCCGCCGACGAGCACCCGCTCGCCATCCAGCTCTTCGGCTCCGAGCCCCGCTCGATGGCGCACGCGGCCCGCATGGTGGAGGAGGTCGGCGCCGACCTCGTCGACCTCAACTTCGGCTGCCCGGTCCGCAAGGTGACGCGAACCGGCGCCGGCGCCCACCTGCTCGAGGAGCCGGACGTGGCCTGCCGCATCGTCGAGTCGGTGGCGAGCGCGGTCGACCTGCCCGTGACGGTGAAGCTCCGCCGCGGCGTGCGCAACGGCTCGCGCGCCTGCCTCGAGCTCGGCCCCCGGCTCGTCGAGGCCGGAGCCGCGTCGCTCACCCTCCATCCCCGCTCGGCCGAGCAGATGTACACCGGGACGGCCGACCACTCGCTCACCGCCGAGCTGGTCTCGCTGGTGGACGTGCCGGTGGTCGCCTCGGGCGACATCACCTCGCGGGCGCGGGCGCTCGCCGTGCTCGAGGGGACGGGCGCGGCGGCCGTGATGGTGGGGCGCGGCGCGCAGGGCAACCCGTGGGCGCTGCGCGAGATCGTGGACGGCGACGCCAGCGAGCCCTCGCGCGAGGAGGTCGTGGCCGAGCTCGTCCTCTTCCTGCGCGAGGCGGTACGCGAGCTCGGCGAGCGGCGCGCGTCCGGCTTCCTGAAGAAGTTCTACGGCTGGTACCTGGGCTGCGGGCGCTTCCCGAAGCCGTTCAAGCAGGAGCTCCTGCAGCTCGCGTCAACGGAGGAGGTGGAGCGGCGCCTGCTCGCGGCGGCGCCGGGCGCGCTCGACCTGCTCGAGCGCCTCGAGGCCGAGATCCCCGCCGGCGACGAGGTCACGCTCGAGCTGCCGATCTCGATCTACGGCGGAGGCTAGGGCTCAGTCCTGGCCGGAGCCGGCGAGCGCGGTGGTGACGCCGAGCCCGACGAAGACGCCGCCGGTCACGTAGCGCTGCACGCGCACGAAGCGGCGCGAGCGACGCAGCACGCCGCCCGCGGTTCCCGCGACGAGGGCCCACACGGAGTCGGTGACGAGCCCGAGCGCGGCGAAGAGGAGCCCGAGGAACGCGATCTGCGCCCACGGGTGCGCCGCGTCCGCGTCCACGAACTGCGGGAGGAAGGCGAGGAAGAAGAGCGCCGTCTTGGGGTTGAGCACGTTGACGACGATGCCCTGGGCGAACGCGCGGCGCAGGGTGCGCTCACCGCCCAGGGCGACGTCCTGCTCCGCGCGCCGGGAGAGGAGCGTCCACAGGCCCAGCCCGACGAGGTACACGGCGCCGGCGACCTTGACCGCGGTGAACGCGACCGCCGAGGAGACGACGAGGGCCGAGAGGCCAGCGGTCGCGGCCGCGATGTGCACGAGCGTGCCCACGTGGATGCCGGCGACGGACGCCAGCCCCGCGCGGCGACCCCCGTGCACCGAGCGGGCGACGACGTAGAGGACGGCCGGGCCGGGCACGACGAGCAGCGCGAGCGCGGCCGCCGCGAAGACGGCGACGCCCGCGGGGTCGGGGATCACGCGTTCCGCTCCCAGACGAGGCGGAGGCCGTCGAGCGTCAGGAGCGGGTCGACGCGCTCGATCGTGCGGGCATGCGGCGCGACGAGGTCGGCGAGCCCGCCGGTCGCGATCGCGGGCGCGTGCGCCCCGAGCTCCTCCCGGATGCGCCCGACGATGCCGTCCACCTGCCCGGCGAAGCCGTACACGAGGCCGGACTGGAGCCCGTGCACGGTCGTCTTCCCGATCACCGTGGGCGGCGCCGCGTAGTCGACCTTGACGAGCCGCGCGGCGCGTGCGAAGAGGGCCTCCATCGAGATCTCGATGCCCGGGGCGAGGACACCGCCCACGTACTCGCCCTCGGGCGAGACGACGTCGAAGTTCGTCGAGGTCCCGAAGTCCACCACGACCACCGGAGCGCCGTAGCGCTCCTTGGCGGCGACCGCGTTCACGATCCGGTCCGGCCCGACCTCGCGCGGGTCGTCGTAGCGGATCGGGATGCCGGTCTTGACGCCGGGGCCGACGACGAGCACCGGGGCGTGCGCCCACTTGCTCGCGAGCAGCTCCCATTCGCGGACGAGGACGGGCACGGTGGAGGCCAGGCAGATGCCGTCCACGTGCTCGAGGTCGAGCAGCCCGGAGAGGACGACGCCGAGCTCGTCCGCCGTGCTCGAGCGCTCGGTGGCCAGGCGCCAGTGGTCGACGAGCTCGCCGCCGCGGTACAGCCCGAGCGCGGTCTGCGTGTTGCCGACGTCGACGGCGAGGAGCACGGGGCAAGTCAACCAGAGGTCACAGGCCGGCGGCTTGTCGCAGGCCGCACATGTTGTAGAGTCGGGCCGACGGTGTTTCGGCGTCGGACGCGCGGTCGCAAGGGCCTGGGAGCAATCCTCCTGCTAGCCGGCAGCGCCGTCGCCGCGTTGTCCGCAGCCGAGCTTCGCCGGCGCAGGGGAGCGAAAGGAGCGTCTATGGCGGATGCCAAGCAGATCGTCAGGCGCCTGCTCGAGGAGCCGTGGACGGGCAGCTTCGCCGCGATCGACGAGCTCGTGTCGCCGAGCTACGTCGGGTACGACCCGTCCCAGCCCGAGCCGATCCGCGGCCCCGATGGGCTCAAGGCCAACTTCCAGCAGTACCTGGACGCATTCCAGGACGCGCGGATCACCGTCGACGACCAGATCGCGGAGGGCGACAAGGTGGCGAGCCGCTGGACCGGTCGGGGGACGCACACCGGCGAGATCGCCGGGATCGCCCCCACCGGCAAGGAGGTGACCGTCACCGGCCTCACCATCTCGCGGCTCGAGGGGGACAAGGTGGTCGAGGAGTGGACCACCTGGGACACGCTGGGCATGCTCGTGCAGCTGGGCGCCGTGCCCGCCCCCGCGCACGCCTGAGCGGGAGACCACGCTTCGCCGCGGGAGGGCCGCCTGGGCGGCCCTCCCGCTTCCCGGGGTACGGAGGGCAGGGAGGTCTGCCGATAGCGAGAACTCCAGACCCTCCCGGCACCCCATGGCCCTCGTTTTCGGACACTCGCGCTACATGCCCTGCACGGAGTGCGGCGCCTCCGTGGACACGGCTGCGAAGGCCCGCCACGTCTGCGACCGCGAGCGCCTGCTCGACTTCCGGATGTTCCAGCTCCGCGCCGAGGTCGCCTGCTTCGAGGAGTCGCTCCGCTCGTTCCTGGAGTCGCCCGAGGGCCGCTTCGCCCAGTGGCTCGCGGAGCGCGACCGCCGCCGCCCGCGGGGCTAGACGGGTTCGTCGTCGGCGGGGAGCGGCTGACCGATCCGCTCGGCCAGCGCTTCCGCGGTGAGCCGCGGCTCCTCGCCCTCGCCGCGCAGCTCCTCGACCGTGACGTCGCCCGACGTGTACACCTCTGCCCGCGGGATGATCCGGGTGGGCCGGTTCTTGTCCCACACCCATACGTCCTCCATGCGGACGTGGAAGTACGGGTAGCTCGCCTGCGGGAGCGCCTGCAGGTCGAGCTTGTTGCACAGGTAGGTCGCGTCCTGGGTGAGGACGCAGAATCGGAAGAGCGGGAAGACGGCGGCGTACTCGCGCTTCAGCGAGAGCTCGAGCTCCGCCTCGTACTCGTCGAGCTCGTCGAGGTGCGACATGGGGCTCAGTCTAGCTCCGCGAGGGCGTCGGCCACCCTCCCGCGCCCCGGGATGCGCAGCGCGGGATCGAGCTCGGCCAGGGGCTCGAGCGCGAACCGCCGCTCGTGCAGCCTCGGGTGCGGAACCCGCAGGCCCGGCTCCTCCACGACCTGCTCCCCGTACAGGAGCAGGTCGAGGTCGATCGTGCGCGGGCCCCAGCGCGTCCCGTCGCGCACGCGCCCGAGCCGCCGCTCGATCTCGAGCAGGGCGTCGAGGAGCTCGCGCGGGGAGAGCGAGGTCTCGAGGAGCGCGGCGCCGTTCAGGAAGTCGGGCTGCGCCAGCGGGCCGACCGGGTCGGTCTCCCGCAGGCTCGAGACGGCCGCCACCTGCACGCCCGGGGTTGCGGCCAGGAGCTCGAGCGCGCGCGCGATCGTCTCCTCGCGCGCACCCAGGTTCGCGCCGAGGCCGACGTACGCCCGCGCCACTAGCGACCGCGCTCGACGACCACCGCGGCGTGCTCGACCGGCGGCTCGAGCACGACGTCCGGCTTGCGGACGCGCACGCGGAGGCGCCGGATCTCCGGGAAGCGCTCGAGCACGGCGTCCGCGACCGCGCCCGCGAGCCCCTCCAGGAGCAGCCGCTCCGGACCGGCGAAGACCTCGCGCACGGCGCCCGCCAGCCTGCGGTAGTCCACCGTGTCCTCGATGCGGTCGCTCGAGGCTGCCAGCTCGTCCACGTCCACCCAGAGGTCGACGAGGAAGCGCTGGCCCAGCCGGCGCTCCTCCTCCAGGTAGCCGTGGCGGCCGAAGACGACGAGGCCGGCGAGCTCGATGGTCACGAGGCGCCCTCCCCCACCGCGACCGTGCCCCGCTCGACGGCCGCGGCGACGGCGAGCGCCTCCACCGTCTCGCGCACGTCGTGCGCGCGGAGCATCCACGCCCCCCGCTCGAAGGCGACGACGGCGGCGGCGAGCGACGCGCTCAGCGGGCCCCGCATCGCCTGGGGGTCGCCGAGGACCTTGCCGAGCGTGCTCTTGCGCGAGAAGCCGACCACGACGGGCCGCCCCAGACGGACGAGGACGTCCAGGTCGCGCACGAGCGCGAGGTTGTGCTCGGGCGTCTTGCCGAACCCGATGCCGGGGTCGAGGCAGATGCGCTCCTCCGGGACGCCGTGCGCGACCGCGAACGCGAGCCGCTCCTCGAGGAAGGCCGCCACCTCGGACACCACGTCGTCGTAGCGCGGGGCCCGCTGCATCGTGCGCGGCTCGCCCTGCATGTGCATGAGGCAGAGGTAGGCGCCGTGCTCGGCCACGACGTCCACGAGAGCGGGGTCGCCGCGCAGGGCGGTGACGTCGTTGACGAGCTCCGCGCCGCGCTCGAGGGCCGCCCTCGCGACGGCCGCCTTCACGGTGTCGATCGAGACCGGGATCCCGTGCAGGCCTTCGACGACGGGGACGACGCGGCGCAGCTCCTCCTCGGAGGGCACCGGCGCGGCGCCGGGGCGCGTGGACTCTCCCCCCACGTCCACGAGGGCCGCGCCCTCGGCGTGCAGGCGGCGGCCGTGCGCGATCGCGTCGGCAGCTCGCAGGTGGAGGCCTCCGTCGGAGAAACTGTCGGGAGTGACGTTCACGACCCCCAGCACGGCCGGCCGGGGCCAGCGCTCCTCGAGCGGCGGGCGCGCGACGCTCACGGCGCGGAGCGTAGCGCGACGGCTGCGGCGCGGCGCGCCCC
>DATLYU010000158.1:0-11837 GCA_035574435.1 Gaiellaceae bacterium
AGCCACACGCACTCCCCGAACGAGCGGATGCTGCTCGAGACCTTCCCGCTCGGGGTCGCCGCCGCGCGCGAGACGTACCGCGCGCTCGGCCGCGGCCTGTCGCCTCGGCTCGCGTCCTGAGGCGACGTGCCGGCGCCTTAGACGAGGCCGGCGCGCGCGGCGTGGGCGGCCGCGGCCGCGCGCGAGGACTGCGAGAGCTTGCGCAGGATGTTCGCGACGTGCCGGTGCACGGTGTGCTCGCTGAGGACGAGCGACGAGGCGATCTCCCGGTTCGAGAGCCCGGCCGCGACGAGGCGCAGGACCTCGAGCTCGCGGCGGGTGAGCGGCGAGTCGCCGCTCGGCTCCACCGAGACCGCGTCCCCGAGGAACCCGGCCAGCGCGCGCTGCAGGTCGCGCTGCTCGTCGAGCCACGGCAGGTGGGCGTCGCCCCGCAGGAGCACGAAGCGCGCGCTCGGCAGGAGCGACGCCACCTCGCGGCCGCGCGCCGCCGGGACGGCGCGGTCGCCGCGGCGGTGGAGCACGAGCGCCGGCACGGTCACGCGCGGGAGGAAATCGCGCGAGTCCGCCGAGAGGTCGAGCTCGAGGTAGCCGGCCGCGGTCTCGGCGTCGGCCGAGCGGTGGAGCGCCCGGCTCAGCTCCGCGATCTCGTCGCCGCTCCCGTGCGGGTGGAGGAGCCCGGCGAGCATCTGCGCGGCGAGGCGCCAGCTCGAGCGGGCGAAGTCCACGAGCGAGCGGCGCGTCGCGGGCGGGATGTCCTCGCGCGAGGCGTGGCTGCCGAAGAGGACGAGGCGCCGGACGCGCTCCGGCTCCGTCGCGGCCAGGTGCACGGCCGCCCATCCGCTCGAGCCCGAGCCGCCGAACAGCGTGGCGGGCTCGTCGCCGGCGACCGCCGCGAGCACCGCGGAGAGCGTGCGCGCCTGCAGCTCGAGCGTGAGGGGCCCTTCCAGCTCCCGCTGCGAGAGGCCCGACCCCGGGCGGTCGAAGAGGACGACCCGGTGCGTGCGGCCGAGCTCCTCGAAGAAGGCCCGCACGCGCGCGTCCTGCCAGTCGTCCGCCAGGTGGGCGAGCCAGCGGCAGCCGAAGACGAGCACCGGGCCCTGGCCGAGCGTCGAGTAGGCGACGCGGCGGCCGTCCACGTCGCAGAAGCGGACCTCCGGCTCCATGGCCCGTACTTTCATGGCCCGAACGGGCCATGTCAAGAAGATGGCCCGGAGGCGCGAAGCGGACGGCGCCGGCCGCGTCTACCGTCGGCACATGCACGCGCGCTACGTCGAGGGCGTCACCATCCGCCCGCTGCGCAACGGAGATACGTCCACCGTGGCGACGCTCTTCGCGCGGCTCGGGCCGGGCTCCCGCGAGCGGCGCTTCTGCGGCGCCAAGCCCCGCCTGGGCGAGGCCGAGCTCGCCCAGCTCGCCCGCGTGGACGGCGACCGGCACGCGCTCGTCGCCTACCTGCCGGGCGACCCGCGCCCGGCCGGCATCGCCCGCCTCGTCCGCGAAGGCCGGCAGGCGGAGGTCGCTTTCGCAGTCGCGGACGAGCACCAGGGATGCGGGCTCGGGACGCTGCTCGTGCAGGAGCTGGCCGCGGTCGCGCGGGCGGCGGGGATCGCCGAGCTGCGCGCGACCGTGTGCGGGGACAACCCGCGCGCCGTCTCCCTCCTGCGGCGCGTCGCCTGCTCGCTGCGCGAGACGCGGCAGGGCGGCGAGCGGCGCCTCGTCGCCACGCTCGGCCGGTAGGGCGCCGGGACCTCCGCGCTCCGGCTGGCTACGGTTGGCGGGTGGGCGGCCTGCGCGAGATCGCGACCGACGAGCTGCGTGCGCTGCTCGAGGAGGGGGCGGGGGTCGTGCTCGTGGACGCCCTCTCGCCCATCTCGTACGCGGGCGCGCACCTGCCGGGGGCCGTCAACATCCCGCCCGAGCGGGTGGACGACCTGGCGCCGCGCCGCATCCCGGCGCTCGACTCGCCGGTCGTCGTCTACTGCGCCGGCGAGGACTGCGACAGCTCGGTCGCGGTCGCGCGCCGCCTGCTCGGGCTCGGCTACCGCGACGTGCGCCACTACGCGGGCGGCAAGGAGGCCTGGCGGGCTTCGGGGCTGCCGCTCGAGGGCGGCCGGACCGAAGGTGTCTGACACCACCCCACGCAACCATGCGGGCTCGAGGCCCCTTGGTGTCAGACACTCGCCGGATCAGGCCCGGACGGGAGCCCGCTCGGGCGCGTCGCGCTGGTCCTCGCCCGTCCGCTCGAAGAGCTCGAGCACGTAGCCGTCCGGGTCGCGCACGAAGAGCTGGACGACCCCGTCCCCGCGCGGCAGCGGGCCGCCGACCGGCTCGACGCCGTGCGCGGCGAGCCGCGCCCGGGCCGCGTCCAGGTCGTCCACCTCGAACGCGAGGTGGCTGGCGAGCCCGAAGGCGACGCTCCGGCCCGGCTCGGGCATCCCGGCCCGTCCGGTCGTGTCCGCCTCGGCGAGGAGGTGCACCTCGGTCTCGCCGCACGAGAACCAGGCGCCGGCGAACGTGAAGCCGGCCGGCCGCGGCACCTCCTCGAAGCCGAGCGCGTCTCCGTAGAAGCGGCGCGCGCGCTCGAGATCGGAGACGATCAGCCCGCAGTGCTGCAGCCGCGCCTGCACGCGCCGTACCGTATCGCCCCCGTCGGGAAGGAGGACCGATGCCGCTGATCCGGGTCGAGCTCTTCGACTACCGCCTCACCGAGGAGACGAGCGCCGCGCTGATCGAGAAGCTCACCGACGCGCTCGGCGAGGCCACGCACCCGGGCCTCAAGGAGCACACGTGGGTGATCGTGGAGGGTCACTCGCCGAAGAACTGGGGCCTCGGCGGAAAGCCGTGGCCGATCGAGCAGATGCCGCCCGGGCCCTCGTCGTAGGATCGCCGCGAGACGACGAAGGAGGACGAGATGCCCGTGATCGAGGTCAAGCTCTTCGACCGGCGCGTGACCGAGGAGTCGGTGCCGAGGATGATCGAGGCGCTGACGGACGCGCTGCACGAGTCGAGCGGGGCGCCCAAGGAGCAGATCCACGTGATCATCCACGGGATCGAGCCGCGCCTCTGGGGGCAGGGCGGCAAGCCCAGCGAGTAGCCGAGCTCAGGCGGGCGCCGCCTCGGCGCGGGCGAGCGCGAGCTCCACGGGCGGCGCCCCGGCCCGCACCGCCTGCGTCTCGCGCGCGTGCAGGAGCGTGGTGCGCACGATGAGCTTCGCGCGGGCGAAGTTGTCGAGCGCGGTCGGGACCGGACCGACGCGCCGGCCGAGCGCGTAGCCGGCGGCGTTGCGGCCCATCGCGCGGTACGACTCGAGCGAGTAGAGCGGCGCCATGCCGAAGAGCTCGAGGTTGTCGAGCGGCTGCAGGTCGGCGCGGTGGATGACGGCCGTGCCCTTGGACTGGAGGCCGAGCGCGACGCCGGAGCCCGAGAGCCGGGCGCCGTCGTGGCCGATGAAGGCGACGTCCGCGACGCGGCGCACGCGCACGAGCCGCGGGCTCGCGCCTGCCTCGCGGATCCCGGCGCAGACGGCCTCGAGCACGTCGCGGTGGTCGAGGTCGGCGATCGTCCGCCGGATCGCGTCCGCGAACGCGGGCCCGACCGCGACCACGACCTCGGCCGGGTCGTCGCCTTTGCCGGCCTCGCCGCCCTCCGTGACGAGCGGCTCGCCGGCCGGCTCGGCGGCAACCAGCTCGGCCGGATCGACCGCGTGCGGGAGCGACTGCAGGAGCCGCCAGCGCTCACCCTCCAGGCGGTACCCGGTCCCGGGCCCGGCGTAGACGTTCGGGTCGTTCACCGCCGAGTGGACGAGCCCATCCGCGTCGATCACGGCCGCGGTCTGGAGGTAGTCGGCGGACACCCGTTGGCGCTGCATGGCGACGATCGCCTCGGCGACCTCCGGGAAGCCGCGCCGGTCGAGGGCGAGGGCGACGTCGAGACCGGACACACCCCGCGCGAGCAGCTCGTCCGCCGCCTCCACGTCCGCGGCCCGGTTGCGGTCCGGCATGTCGCCCGAGTCGTACCCCTCGGTCGCGGCGCGCACCTCCTCCTCCGTCACGGGCGGCAGCCCGAGCTCGGCGAACACGGCCTGCACGGCGCGCGCGGCCCGCTCGCGCACGCGCAGCGCCTCCTCCTCCGCCAGCGGCTCGATGCCCGCGTCCACCTGCCAGTCGCGCTGGACGGTGAGCCACTCGTCCAGGTCGTCGGCGTCGAAGTTGCCGCCCCCGAACGTGTTGTCGTGCCGAGGCATGACCGAGTAGCCGGAGGTGACGAAGTCGGTCCCGGGCAGGAACTGGCCCATCAGCTTCGCGGTCTTGCGGATCTCCGAGTGCGAGGCGATGGCGTCGTTGCCGGAGGCGACCTCGAGGTCGAGCCAGGCGGCGAGCACGTTCTCGGCCAGGATCGCCCGCGTGCCCCCGGGGACGGAGAGGACGAGCGCGACCACGGAGATGGAGCCGTTCTGGACGCCCTGCGAGCCGGCCGCCCGCACGACCGCGAGGCAGCGGGCCTCCAGGTAGAGCATGGAGAGCCCCTGCGCCGAGCCCATGAGCGCCTCCGAGCCCGTGCCGGAGGTGAAGCGCACCTTGACGCCGCGCGAGGCGTAGGCGGCGGCGAGGAACGCCTTCGACCAGGGCGTGTCGTCTCCGTCCACGAAGACGGGCTCGGTCCCGTAGACGGACAGGGTCTCGGCGTAGGTCACGAGCCCGCGGATCGCGAGCTCGAGGTTGCGCCGCTCCTCGACCGCGCACTGCGTCATCACGCCCGGGCGCCCGGTCTGGGAGCCGACGAGGAGGGCGAGCGCGTTCAGCGGCGCGTAGCGGGCGACGCCGACGGTGGTCTCGATCTCGGCGAAGCCGCGGCGGGCGGCCTCGGCCGCGTCCGCGGCGAGCAGGGCCGGGCTCTCCTTCAGGTTCGTGACGTGCGCCTGGTTGCCGGGCACGCGCCGCGCCCGCAGCTTCTTGAGCGCGAGCATGAGCTCCACCGGGTCGAGCAGCCCGACTACTCGCGCGAGCTTCGCCGGCGTGAGGCCGCGGGCGAGGCGGACGAGCTCGGAGCGGGGCACGTTCACGTCCACCAGGCGGCGGGCGAGCTCGACGTCCTCGAGCGCCATCGCCTCCTCGGCCACCGCCAGATCGAGCCCGTGCGCGACGAGGAAGCGGTCGATGACGTCGAACTCGACCGCGTCCCGCCCGTCCAGGCGCCGTACGCGGCCCTCCTCGACCACGAGCTCCGGGGCGGGGTCGTTCGGGCCGTTCGCAGCCACCAGGCCGAGCTCGGGGAGCGGCGAGACGAGCGGCTCGAGCTGCAGCGGGCGGCGCGCCCGGGAGGCGAAGCGGCGGCTACGCATGCGCCAGCAGCCCGCGCTCGGCGTACACGGCGGCGGCCTCGCGGACGAACGCGGCGGCGCGGCTCGCGCCGTGCTCCTCGAGCCGTGCGGCCCACCCTGCGAGCTGCTCGGCGGTCGCGCGCCGCGGGCGGAGCGCCGTGTACACGTCGAGCAGCAGCCGCTCGGGCACGCTCGCCAGCTCCGCCGCCCGCTCCAGGTTCTCGGCGAGCTGGGAGCGGCCGGCGGCGCGCGCGACCTCGGCCTGGCGGCGGAGCGTCTCCGGCGAGGCGCGCACGTCCTCCGCCGACAGCCCGCCCGCACGCAGCGCCTCGAGCGTGAGCCGGGCGAGCGGGACGCCGCCGGGTGTGGCGACGAGATCGGGCCGGCGCGCGCCGAGCGGGTAGTCCTGCCGCGGGTCGAAGTCCGAGCTCATGGCGGCTCGGGAGACTTTAGGCTTGCCGTCGACGGTGGGCAACCACTTCAACGATTATCGATTTTCCGGGCGCGTCGCGCTCGTGACGGGCGGAGCGAGCGGCATCGGCGCCGCGGTCGCCGCCCGCCTGCGCGCGGAAGGGGCCGCGGTCGCCTCCCTCGACCTCGAGGAGCGGGCGCCCGAGGGCGTGCTCCCGATCGCGGGCGACGTGTCCCGCTCGGCCGAGGTGGACGCGGCCGTCGGGCGCGTCCGGGAGGAGCTCGGCCCGGTGGACGTCCTCGTCTGCTCGGCCGGCGTGCCGGGTCTCTCGCTGCGCACGGTGGAGGTGACGGACGAGGAGTGGCGGCGCGTGTTCGCCGTCAACGCCGACGGCGTCTTCTTCTGCAACCGCGCCGTCCTTCCCGGGATGCTCGAGCGCGGGTACGGGCGGATCGTGAACGTGGCCTCCATCGCGGGGAAGGAGGGCAACCCGATGGCCGCCGCCTACTCGGCCTCGAAGGCCGCCGTCATCGCGCTCACGAAGGCGGTAGGCAAGGACGTCGCCGGGACCGGCGTGCTCGTGAACTGCGTCGCGCCGGCGGTGGTCGAGACCCCGATCCTCGACGGGCTCGCGCCCGAGCACGTGGAGTACATGGTCGCCCGCATCCCCCTGGGACGGATGGGCACGCCCGAGGAGGCCGCGGCGCTCATCTGCTGGCTGGCGAGCGAGGAGTGCTCCTTCTCGACCGGCGCCACGTACGACCTCTCGGGCGGGAGGGCGGTCTACTAGTGCGCCGGGTGCGCCTGCGCGGGCCGCACGGCGTGGAGGCGGGGGTCGTGGAGGACGGCGCGGTCCGGACGGAGAGCGGGCGCCGCGTCGAGCTCCTCGACCCGCACACCCTCGCCGTTCCCGAGCCCTGGCGGCTCCTGCTCCCCGTGGAGCCCCCCGAGGTGTGGTGCGCGGGTGTCACCTACGAGCGCTCCCGGGACGCGCGGGTGGAGGAGAGCACGGCGAAGGACGTGTACGCGCTCGTGTACGACGCGGCCCGCCCGGAGCTCTTCCTGAAGGACGCGGGCTGCCGGCGGACGGTGGGCCCGGGCGAGCCGATCGGCATCCGCGACGACTCCACCTGGAACGTCCCCGAGCCGGAGATCGGCCTCGTGCTGGGCGAGCGTGGGCGCATCGCGGGGCTGACGATCGGCAACGACGTCTCCTCGCGCGACATCGAGGGCGCGAACCCGCTCTACCTGCCGCAGGCCAAGGTGTACGCGGGCGCCTGCGCGCTCGGGCCCGCGCTGTACGAGCCGGAGCGCGTGGACGCGCCGCTCGACCTCCGGATGCGCGTGCGGGACGCCGAGGGCCGCACGCTCTACGAAGGCGAGGCCTTCACCTCCCGTATGCGCCGCTCGTACGCCGAGCTCGTGCGCTGGCTGCTGCTGGACAACCCCGTGCCGCCGGGCAGCGTGCTCCTGACCGGCACGGGGCTCGTCCCGCCGGACGACTTCACCCTCCTGCCCGGGCACGTCGTGGAGATCCAGGTGCCGGAGATCGGCATGCTCGTGAACCCCGTCGTCCGGGCCGCGGAGCTGATGGAAAGGAGTGCGACGTGACCGAGACGACGACCGCCGCGCCCGCCCGCAACTACGTGGGTGGCGAGTGGCGCGAGGCCGCGAGCGGCGAGACCTACGAGAAGCGCAACCCCTGGCGCCCGTCCGAAGTGACGGGCGTCTTCCCGGCGTCGGGCGCGGAGGACGCCCGGGCGGCGGTGGAGGCCGCACACGAGGCCTTCCCGGCCTGGGCCGGCCTGCCGGCGGCGCAGCGCGCCGCGTACTTGACGCGGGCGGCGGCCGCGCTCGAGGCGCGCGCGGAGCGGATCGCGCGCGACATGACGGCGGAGATGGGCAAGCCGCTGCGCGAGGCGCGCCTGGAGGCGCTGCGCGCGGCCGCCATCCTGCGCTTCGCCGCGGGCGAGGCCTGGCGGCCGGTGGGCGAGCTGTACGAGCCCTCGGTGCCGAACCAGCGCCTGTACACGCTCCGCCGCCCGCTCGGCGTCGTGGGGCTGATCACGCCGTGGAACTTCCCGATCGCCATCCCGGTCTGGAAGCTCGCGCCGGCGCTCGTCTACGGGAACACGGTCGTGCTCAAGCTCGGCTACGAGGCGCCGCGCACGGGGCTGCACGTGGCCGAGTGCTTCGCCGAGGCCGGCCTCCCCGCCGGCGTGCTGAACGTCCTCACCGGCTCCGGCTCCACGGCCGGCGCGGAGCTCGTCGCGAGCCCGGCCGTGCGGGCGCTCTCGTTCACCGGCTCGGTCGAGGTGGGCAGGGCCGTCCGCGAGCGGGCGACCGCGCGCGACTGCCGCGTCCAGCTCGAGCTCGGCGGCCACAACCCGCTCGTCGTGACCGCGCGGGCGGAGCTCGACCGGGCGGCCGAGGCCGCGTACGCCGGCGCGTTCTGGTCGGCGGGCCAGAAGTGCACCGCGACCCGCCGCATCTTCGTGCAGGACGAGGTGTACGGGGACTTCCGGGACCGCTTCCTGGCGCGGGTCGCCGCGGGCAAGGTGGGGGATCCGTCCGACCCCGAGGTGGAGGTCGGGCCGCTGGTGAACGAGACGGCGCTCGAGGACGTCCTCGGCGCGCTCGAGCGGGCGCGCGCGGCCGGCGGCGCCGTGCTCGCGGGCGGGGAGCGCGCGGACGAGGAGGGCTACCTGATCGCGCCCACGGTCTTCGAGGGCCTGGCGGACGACGCGGAGCTCTCCTGCGAGGAGGTCTTCGGGCCGGTCACGGCGCTCTACCGCTTCGCCACCCTGGAGGAGGCGATCGCGCGCGCGAACGCGGTCCGCTACGGGCTCTCGGCGTCCATCTTCACCCGCGACCTCCTGGAGACGCAGCGCTTCACGAGCGAGATCCAGGCCGGGATCGTGCACGTCAACTCGCAGACGGCGGGCGCGGACGTGCACGTGCCGTTCGGCGGGATCAAGGGCTCGGGTTGGGGCCCGCACGAGCAGGGGCGCGCCGCGATCGAGTTCTACACGGAGGTCGTGACCGTGTACCAGGACGCCCCGCTTGCCTGAGCGGACCCTCGTTACGGGCGCGCTCGGCTGCGTCGGCGCCTGGACGTTGAAGGCGCTCCTCGAGCTGGGCGAGGAGCCGGTCGGCTACGACCTGGGCGGCGACGACGCGCGCGTGCGGCTCGTCCTGGACGAGGAGGAGCGGCGCCGGGTCACGCTCCTCGCCGACGACGTGACGGACGCCGAGGCGCTCGGGCGGGCGCTGGACGAGCACGGGATCACGCGCGTCGTCCACCTGGCCGCGCTGCAGGTGCCGCTCGTGCGCGCCGACCCGGTGCGCGGCGCGCACGTCAACGTGCGCGGCACGGTGGCCGTCTTCGAGGCGGTGAAGGCCCGGCGCGACCGCATCCCCGGGCTCGCGTACGCGAGCTCCACGGCGGTGTACGGCCCGCACGACCCCTCCCCCGCCCCCGAGTCGGGCGGCACGCGCCCGGTCACGCTGTACGGGGTGTTCAAGCTCGCGAACGAGGGCACGGCGCGCGTCTACTGGGAGGAGGACGGCGTGCCCTCGCTCGGCATCCGCCCGTACGTCGTGTACGGCGCCGGGCGCGACCAGGGGCTCACCTCGGGCCCGACGCTGGCGATGGCGGCGGCGGCGCGCGGCGAGGGCTACCAGATCGGCTACGGCGGCATCGTGCAGTACGACCTCGCGCGGGACGTGGGACGGGCGTTCGCGCTCGCCGCGCGGGCGGCGGAGGACGGGGCGCACGTCGCCAACTTCCCGGGCGTGGCCGCCTCCATGGAGGAGGTGGTCGCCTGCATCGAGGCGGCGGCGCCGGAGGCGGCGGGCAAGATCGCGTTCTCGGACGTGCGCCTGCCGTTCCCGGAGACGCTCGAGGCCACGCTGCTCGAGCGCCTGGTCGGGCCGCTGCGGCGGACGCCGCTCGCCGAGGGCGTCCGCCTCACGGTCGAGCACTACCGGGCCGCGTCGGCGCCCGCCTGAGCGCCGTACGCTTCCGCCATGAACGGCCGGGCCGAGGCCACGCCCCGCGAGGAGCGCCGCGTCGTGACCGTGGTCTTCACCGACCTCGTCGGCTTCACCGAGCGCTCGGAGGAGCTCGACCCCGAGGACGTGCGCGCGCTCCTCACCGCCTACTACCGGCAGGTTCGCTCCATCCTCGAGGAGCACGGGGGGACGGTGGACAAGTTCATCGGCGACGCCGTGCTCGGGGTGTTCGGGGCCCCGGTCGCGCACGAGGACGACCCCGAGCGCGCCGTCCGGGCCGCGCTCGCCGTGTGCGAGTGGGCGCGCACGCGCGATGACCTCGCGCTGCGCGTGGGCGTGAACACGGGCAGGGCGTTCGTCGCCCTCGATCCCTCGGACACCGGCATCGGGATCGTCGCGGGCGACATGGTGAACACGGCCGCCCGCATCCAGTCGGCCGCACCGACGGGCCGCGTGCTCGTCGGCGAGGAGACGTACCGCGCGACCCGAGACGTCTTCGACTTCGCCGAGCACGAGGCGCTCGAGCTGAAGGGCAAGAGCGAGCCGGTCCCGGTCTGGGAGCCCGTGCGCGCGCGCGTCCGGATCGGCGAGGCGAGGAGGCGGACGGACGCGCCGCTCGTGGGGCGCGAGCGCGAGCTCGCGCTGCTGCAAGAGGCGCTCGAGCGGGCGGCTCGCGGCGAGGGCGTCCGCTTCGTCACGGTCGTCGGCGTCCCCGGGATCGGGAAGACGCGGCTCGTCGCCGAGCTCGAGCGCGTCGCTCGGGCGCGCTTCCCCGGCCTCACGTGGCTGGCGGGGCGCTCGCTCCCCTACGGGGCGGGAACGTCGTTCCGGGGGCTCGGGGCGATGGTCCAGGCGTACGCCGGGATCATGGAGACGGACGACGCGAGCGAAGCCGACGCCAAGCTCGCGCGCGCCGTCGGAGAGCTCACGGAGGACGCCTCCGACGCGCGCTGGCTCGTGTCGCAGCTGCGACCGCTCGTCGGCCTCGCCGGCGAGGCACCGGTCCGCGAGGAGCGCCGGGCGGACGCGTTCGCCGCGTGGAGGCGCTTCTTCGAGCTGCTCGCCGGGCGCGGGCCGCTCGTGCTCGTGCACGACGACCTGCACTGGGCGGACGAGTCCGTCCTCGACTTCCTCGAGGAGCTCGTGCAGGCGTCGGCGCCGGTGCCGCTGCTGGTCGTGGGAACGGCCCGTCCGGAGCTGCTCGAGCGCAGGCCCGGGTGGGCGGAGGCCGCCGGGGCGCGCTCGCTCCTGCGGCTGGACCCGCTCTCCCCCGAGGAGACCGGCGAGCTCATCGCCGCGCTCGTACGAGAAGGCGCGCTCGACGCCGCGCTCGAGCGCGCGATCGTCGCGCGTGCCGGCGGCAACCCGCTCTACGCGGAGGAGCTCGTGCGCCTCGTGGCGGAGGGCGAGCGTGCGCCGGACGCGCCCCTCCCGCTCTCCGTGCAGGGCATCGTCGCCGCCCGGCTCGACGCGCTCGCGCGCGAGGAGAAGGAGCTCCTGCAGGACGCCGCGGTCGTCGGGCAGGTCTTCTGGCCGGGAGCGCTGCGCCGCGTCTCCCGGGACGGCGCCCGCCTGGACGAGCTCCTCTCCGCCCTCGAGCGGAAGGAGTTCGTGCACGCCGTGCCGGACTCGACGGTCGCGCACGAGCGCGAGTACGCCTTCCGCCATCCGCTCATCCGGGAGGTGGCGTACGAGCAGATGCCGCGCGCGCGACGCGCCGAGAAGCACCGGCTCGCCGCGGAGTGGGCGGAGACGCTGTCGGCCGACCGCACGGAGAGCCGGGCCGACCTGCTCGCCGACCACTACCTCCGCGCCCTGGAGTACGCGACCGCGACCGCAACCGCTTCCGACTCGGCCGGCCTGTCCGCACGGGCGGCCAGGGCGCTGCGCGAGGCGGGCGACCACGCGCGCGCCCTGCACTCGCTCGACGTCGCCGCGGCGCGCTACGCCCGCGCGCTCGAGCTCGCCGGGAGCGACGAGGAGCGGGCCGAGCTCGGGCTCGCGCTCGCCGAGACGCAGCTCCGGACGGGCGCGCTCGAGCAGGCGCACCGGCGGCTGGACGAGGTCCTCGAGCTCGCACGCGCCGGCGGG
>DATLYU010000159.1:0-23668 GCA_035574435.1 Gaiellaceae bacterium
ACACACGCCGTACCTCTACGCGGGCACCGAGCTCGTGGAGTTCAGCCCCAGCGCCGAGCTCCAGCAGACGCTCGAGGTCGTGTCCCGGAATCTCGAGGCAACGTCGAGCTAGCGGTCAGCGGCGCCGGCGGCGGCGCCAGAAGCCGTACAGGACGAGCGTCCCGGCGACGGTGGCGACGAGCTCGAGAGCGCGCCGCCCCCGCAGCCGGGACTCGCCGCTCGCGCGCTCGCGCATGTGCACGGGCACCTCGGCCACCCGCAGCCCCGCTTCCCGGAGGCGGAGGAGGGCCTCCACCTCCGGCGCGCCCGTCTCGTACGGCTGCGCGAGGACGGGCAGCGCCGCGGCGCTCGCCGCGTACAGCCCGCTCGTCGCGTCCTGGAACGGCCGCCCGAGGACGGCCCGTACGGCGCGCCGCAGCACCGCCGTCCCCAAGCGCCGCGCGGGGGAGGGGGCGTACCGGTACGGCTCGTACCCCTCGCCCGCGGCGAAGCGCGACCCGATCGCGACGTCGCACTCGCCGGAGCGGACGCGCTCGAGCAGGCGGCGGAGCTCGACTGCGGGATGCTGGCCGTCGGCGTCCACGCGGCCGGCGTACGCGTACCCATGCTCGAGCGCGTACCGGTAGCCCGCGGCGATGCCCGCCCGCAACCCCCGGTTCTCCCCGAACGAGAGCACCTCGGCGCCGCGCTCGCGGGCGACCGCGGCGGTCGCGTCCGTCGAGCCGTCGTCGACGACGAGGACGTCGGCCTCCGGGAGCTCCCGCCGCAGCTCGTCGAGGACGGCCGGCAGGCTCGCCTCCTCGTTCAGCGCGGGAACGAACACGAGCGTGTCGGCGGCCGGCACGTCAGAGCTCGATCGTCATGCCCTCGTAGGCAGCGAGCGGAGGCTCGCCGCGCCCGCCGCCCCAGAGCTCCCGGGCACGCGCGCCGAGCAGCTCCACCTCGTCGTCGCCGCGATCCGGGTCGTGGTGGAAGAGGACGAGCCGACCGACCTCCGCCCGCTGGGCGAGCGCCACTGCGTGGGCGACGCTGGAGTGTCCCCACCCGACCCGGGTCGGATACTCCGCCTCGGTGAGCTGGCAGTCGTGCAGGAGCAGGTCCGCGCCCGCGGCGAGCGCGTAGCCCGAGATCCACTCCGGCTCCAGGGCGCCGAGCTCGAGGCCGAGCACGGGCTCGTGGTCGGGGATGTAGGCGAGCGCACGTCCTCCCGCCTCCAGCCGGAAGCCGAGCGTCGGGCCCGGATGCGACACGGGCTGCGCCGCGATCGTGATCTCGCCCAGCTCCCACGGCTCGCGCGGGACGTCGTGGAAGGTCACGTGCGCCGGGCTGTCCGTCAGCTCGAGCGGGAAGAGCGGCGGCGAGAAGGCGCGCGCGATCCGCTCGCGCAGCGGGAAGAGCGGCGAGGGCGGCCCCCAGACGTGGAGCTCGCAGCGAGGGTCCCAGAGCGGGGCGAAGAAACGCAGGCCCTCGACGTGGTCGAGGTGCAGGTGGGTGAGGAGCACGTGGATCGGCTCCTCGGCGGACAGGGTCGCGCCGAGCGCCTTGATCCCGGTGCCCGCGTCGAGCACGAGCCGGCCGACGCCGGCCGCGACCTCGACGCAGGCGGTGTTCCCGCCGTAGCGGACGGTCCGGGCCCCCGGGGTGGGGAGCGAGCCGCGGCAGCCCCAGATGCGGGCCCGCACGGCCATCAGCTCGGTGTCGGCTCCTCCCTCTCCTCCCAGAAGAGCACGACCACGCCCACGAACTCCGCGGCCGTCGCGAAGAGCGGGACGGCCGTGACGGAGATCGTCCGCCTCTGCCCGTCGAGGCCGACGATGCGCAGGCGTCCGTGCGCCGGGCGCCGCTCGAGGAGGGCGACGCCGGCCGGCATGCGCTCGAGCGGGAGCGGCGAGCCGTCCAGGTCCTCGGCGGCGAAGACGCTCGCCCACTCGCCCGCGGGCAGCCCGCCCGCCTCGGCGAACGAGCGGCCGAGAATCCGCTCGGCGGGCTCGTTGTAGAAGACGAGGTCGCCCCGAGCGTCAGCGATCAAGGTGGGCGTGACGAGCTGGGACGCGAGCTCGCGGGCCACGATCAGGGCGAGGTGCCGCTGCGTCCGCTCCGGCATCCGCTGGAGCGTAGTACGTGCGCGCTCAGATCACGTTCCGCTCGGGCCGCGCCTCGCCGCGCGCGAACCGCTCGGCCGCGAGCGGCGCCACGTCCACGAACGGCTCGCGCCCGAGGACGAGGTCGCGCACGACCTCGCCCACCGCCGGCCCCTGCAGGAAACCGTGCCCGGAGAAGCCGGTCGCGTACAGGAAGCGCGCCACCTGCGGGTCCTCGCCGACGAGCGCGTTGTGGTCGGGGGTGACCTCGTAGTAGCCCTTCCAACCGCCCGCGATCGGCATCTCCACGAGCGCGGGCAGGCGGCGCTCCGCGACCGCCAGCACCTGCTCGAGCCAGGCGGGGTCGGTCGGCTGGTCGAACCCGGGCGGCTGGGCCGGGTCGGCGAGGCCGAAGAGGAGCCCCGGGCCTTCGCGGTGGTAGTAGAAGCCGGTCGAGAAGTCGACGGTCAGCGGCAGGCGCTCGGGCAGGCCGGGGACGGGGCCGGTGTAGCCGATCTCCCGGAGGACGGGCGAGACGGGGAGCTCGACGCCGGCCGTGGCCGCGAGCGCGGGCGACCAGGCGCCGGCCGCGCACACGACCGTGCCGGTCTCCACGTACCCGGCCTCGGTCACGATGCCCCGCACCGTCCCGCCCGAGACGTCCACCTCCCGCACCGGGCAGCCGGTGAGGATCGTGGCACCGTGCGCCCGCGCGCCGGCCGCGTACCCCTGGACCGCCGCCTCCGGGCTCGCGTGCCCGTCGAGCGGGCTGTAGGTGGCGGCGAGAACGCCGTCCAGCCCGGCGAGCGGGCACAGCTCGGCCGCCTCCTCGAGCGACACGAAGCGGCTCGGCACGCCCAGCTCGTTCTGCAGGGCGACGGCCGCCTCGAACGACGCGACGTCTTCCTCGCGGTCGAGCAGGAAGAGGTATCCCACCTGGCGCAGGTCGATCTCCGCGCCGGGCCGCTCCGCGAACGCGGCGTACAGCTCCAGGCTGCGCCGCCCGAGCTCGACGTTCAGCGGGTCCGAGAACTGCGCGCGGACGCCTCCCGCCGCCCGGCTCGTGGACCCGGAGGCGAGCTCGGCGCGCTCGAGCAGGCACACGTCCAGGCCCGCCTCGGCGAGGTGGAAGGCGATGCTCGTGCCGGCGATCCCGCCGCCGACGACGACCACCTCGGCCCGCGCCGGCGGCCTCACCGGCGCACGAGGTTGCGCAGGAAGAACGTGAGGTTGGCCGGGCGCTCGGCGAGGCGCCGCATGAGGTAGGGGTACCAGTCGGGCCCGAACGGGGTCGCCACGAGCACCTTGTAGCCCTCCGCGAGCAGGGCCCGCTGCAGCGCCGGGCGGACCCCGTACAGCATCTGCAGCTCGAAGCGGTCGCGGCCGATGCCCTCGCGCTCCGCGAACGCCAGCACGCGGCGGATCAGCTTCTCGTCGTGCGTGGCCACGGCGATGTAGGCGCCGGCCCGCAGCCCGCGCTCGACGAGTTCCGCGAAGGCCCGGTCGACGTCGCGCTTGTCCGGGAAGGCCACGTCCCGCGGCTCCAGGTAGGCGCCCTTCACGATGCGCAGGTTGGGCCGGAGGGGAAGCAGCCGCTCGAGGTCGGCGGGCGTGCGGTAGAGGTAGGACTGGAGCACGGTGCCGACGTTCTCGTACCCCGCGCGGCGCAGGCGCTCGTAGATCGCGAGCGTCGGCTCCACGTAGGCCGACTGCTCCATGTCGATCCGGACGAAGGAGCCGAGCCGGCCGGCGTGCGCGACCAGCCGCTCGACGTTCGCGTACGCGGTCTCCTCGTCGAAGGAGAGACCGAGGTGGGTGAGCTTGAGCGAGACGTTCGCGCGCAGGCGCTCGGTCACGAGCCGGTCGAGGATGCGCTCGTACTCCGCGACCACGGCGGCCGCGCCCTCGGCGTCCGGCGTCGCCTCGCCGAGCAGCGTCGTGTTCGCGTGGAAGCCGGCCTCGTTCAGGCGCCGGAGCACCGCGACGCACTCGTCCAGCGTCTCGCCCGCGACGAAGCGCGCGGCGCCGAGGCGCATGCCGTGGCGCTGGACGAAACGGCGAAGCCGCCGGCTGCTCGCCGCCCGCAGGATGGCCGCCCGCGGCAGCACGGACAGGGATGTCCCCAGGCGCCCCACGCCGGCCCGAGCCTATCCCGCGCCGCCGTGCCCCGAGACGGAAGCCGTGCCCACGGGCTCAGCGCTCGTCGAGCGCCACGGACAGCTCGTCCGCGACCTCGACCAGCGCCCAGTGGCCGTCCGCCGCGGGGCCGGGGTTGACGACGCGCGTGCGGCCGATCGCCTCCTCGCCGCGCGCCTCGTGGATGTGACCGCAGAGGACGAGGTCGGGCTGCGCCTCCTCCACGAACGCGCGCAGCGCGGCGCTGCCCACGCGCTCGCCCGAGCGCAGGCGGTCGCAGGCCCCGTGCGGCGGGGCGTGCGGGCAGAAGATCCGCACCCGGGCAGCGGCGGCCTCGGCGTGGCCCGCGCGGGCGCGGCGGCCGAGCTCCTCGTCCGGCAGCTCGTGCGGCGTGTGCAGCGGCGTGAAGGGGCTGGCGGAGGCCCCGTGCAGGCCGACGTCGCCGAGTATCGCTCCCCGCCCGTCGAGCGAGACGCCGAGCTCCACGAGGCGCGCGTCGATGGCGGGCGAGTCCATGTTGCCCGCGACCGCGAAGAGGCGCGGTGCAAGGGGGAGCCAGCTGCGGACGGCGCGCTCCGCGTCCTCCGGCGAGCCGGCGGTCGTCAGGTCGCCGCCCACGACGAGCGCGTCCACGGGGCCGATCTCCGCGAGCGCGGCGGGGACGGCGTCGAAGCGGTCGTGCACGTCCACGAGGTACGCGATCCGCATCGCCCGGCGAGCCTAGCGACCGGCGGCGGGCGAGGCGCCGGCCTCGCAGGCGAACGTGTCCGCCTCGACGGCGAGCCGGCGCCGCGCGCTCGCGAGTGGGGGAGGGTCGAGCGCGCGGCGCACCAGCTCGTCTGCGAGCGCCCGCGCGCCGAGAGCGGCGAGCGCCCGGTGGAGCGGGGCGGCGTCGGACTCCGCACCCGCGACCTCGGCGAAGAAGGCCGGCAGCCAGCGGCCGGCATGGTCCTGCAGGAAGGCATCGGCGATCCCGTCCAGGAGCGTCGCGGCGGCCTCGTCCCCGGCCTCCTCGGCCTCGAGCGCGCGCAGCTCGAGGAAGGCGAGGAACTCGAGCTCGGCGCCCGCATGGTCCGGTCGCTCGGCGAGCGGGCCGTGCGCGGCGGCCCCGAACGCGCGGTAGAAGCCGGCCACGTCCGCAAGCTGCCGTCCCTGCCGCAGCGGGTCGGCCTCGTACCCGCCCTCGTACGGGGAGACGGCGACGGTGCCGCCGAACAGCCGCTCGTACGCGCCCGCGAGATCCGGAGCACGGGTGGCGGCGGCCTCGCGCCGGACGGCGTCGAGCCCCGCCGGCGGGTCGGGGAGGACGGCGAGCGCCTCTGCGAGCGCGCTCACCTCGGCGAGCGACTGCGCGGTCGGCGGCGCGAAGCCGAGCGAGAGGAGGCGGTAGAGCGTGCCGCGCGCCGCCCGGCCGGTCGCGGTGCCGGCGGCGGTCACGCCGGACCCTCGACGACGAGCGAGTGCCAGTTCGCGATGTGCTTGCGGCCTCCGCGGTTCTCCTCCGAGCCCGCCCACACGGCGAACGCGATCGGCCACGTCGTCCCGGGCGCGAGCGGCCCGCCGACGCCGGGCCGGGCGACGGGGAGGGCGAGCACGACGCGCCAGCGGCCGCCCTCGTGCACGCCGAAGCCGCGGGCCGTCTGCGTGGGCAGGTGCGTCGTCGTGCCGAAGCCCTCGGCGACGATCTCCTCCACCGGCGTCGAGCGGACGGCGAGCGAGAGGGGGTTCCCCGCCTCGCGCCCGACCCAGTAGATCTGCGAGGTCGAGCCGGGGAGGACGTCGTCCGGCATGACGTCGTGGACGACGTTCGGGTAGATCTGGTCGACGCCCGTCTTGCCGCCCGTCTCCAGGTCGCGCTGCCAGGTCGCGCGCCACTGCAGCAGGTGCACGGGGCTGCCCGGCCCGCCCATGGTGAGCGGCGGGAGTGAGCCCTGGTGCACCGCGAGCTGCACGGCGACGGCGTCGTGGTAGCGGCGGATGCCGTCCAGGTCGTCCACCTCCGGGTCCGACCACTCGAGGAGGAGCGCGAGCTCGACGTCGTCGTGCAGCGCGCGGGCATGCAGCTCGCTCACAGCCGCGCGCTCCAGGAACGGCGGCACGATGCGCTGCGGGAGGAGGGGGACGCGGACGCGGCCGGCGCGCCTCCATGTCCCCGAGCCCGGGTCCTCGGCCGGGAGCGCGGACACGCGGCGGGCGACGATGGGCGCGCCCTCGACCGCGAGCGGCTCCTTGCGCGCCTCGAGCGCCGCCGCCAGGCCGGCCACCGCGGCGCCCCCGGCGACCAGGCCCCCTGCCGCCGCGCCCCCGTACAGGAGCACGTCCTTGCGCGTGATCTTGTCGGCGCTCATCGGCTCAGGTGTTGTGGCGGTAGCCGGTCGCGGGCTTGCCGTCCACCTCGGTCGCGAACTCGAGCTCGCGGACGAAGGTGGGCTCGACGAGGGGGACGGCGACGATCTCCTCGCCGCGCTCGTCGTAGGCGCGGGCGACGCCGTCGCGCACGTCCCAGGTGTCCATGATGCGCTCGGTCGCCCCGAAGAGCAGGAGCAGCCCCAGGAGCTCGGGGTCGTCCTTGGCGGTGCGGTACGTCTCGATCGCCTGTTCCACCCCGGGGCCGAACATCTGCGTCAGGTACTCGGGCGGGACGTGCACGGGCGGGATGTAGTAGACGTTCGGCTCCAGGCCGAGTTGCGGGTAGAGCGGGAGCGCGAGCTTGCGGATGTGCACGAGGTAGTCCGCCGGCTTGCGCGGGTCGGCCTGCTCGGGCGGGGAGAGGAAGTTCGTGAGGCGCAGGCGCCCGATGCAGGTGGTCGTGCACTGCGTCTGCAACCCCTGCTCGACCTTCGGGTAGCACGCGATGCACTTCTCCGAGACGCGCGTCTCCAGGTTGAACATCGTCTTCTTGTACGGGCACGCGGTCAGGCACTCCTGGTAGCCGCGGCAGCGCGTCTGGTCGACGAGGACGATCCCGTCCTCGGGCCGCTTGTAGATCGCCTGCCGGGGGCACGCGGCCACGCACGCGGGATACGTGCAGTGGTTGCAGATCCGCTGCAGGTAGTACATCCACATCAGCGAGTGCGGCGTCTCCGGCACGTAGGTCGTGCGGGACGCGTCGCCCAGCGGCTCGTCCTCGCCGATGTTGGGGTGCGACCAGTCCTCCTCCTGCGGCGTCCAGCCGAGCACGCGCTCGCCCTCGGGCGCGGCCTCGAAGATCGTCTGGCCCGCGTAGACGTCTCCGTCCCAGGCCTGCTCGCCCAGGAGCTCGAGGATGTTGACGTCCCAGCCCGTCGGGTAGAACCCGTACGGCTTCGTCTCGATGTTGTTCCAGAGCATGAACTCCTGGCCCTTGCCCCAGGTCCACGTGCTCTTGCACGCGATCGTGCAGCTCTGGCAGGCGATGCACTTGTTGGTGTCCATGATCATCGTGAACTGCCGCTGCGGGCGCTCGGCCTCGTACGGGTACTCCATGTCCCGCCCGAGCTGCCAGTTGCGGACGCGCGCCACGGCTCAGCGCCCCTTCCGCCTCGTGAAGCGGCCCTCGAGGTAGGCCTGCATCGCCTCCGACGGCGCGTCGGGCCGCAGGCCGAGCGACGCCGGCCGCCACGGGCCCTTGCCGCCGAGCCCGCCGTCCTCGGCCTTCTCGACCTTGACGAACGACTCCTTGGGCGCGCCGGAGGGCGAGTGCACGTCGGCCTCGAAGCCCCTCCCGATCGCGTGCCCGAAGTAGGCCTTGCGGGTCATCGAGTCCGTCATCTGCGTCGGCCGCAGGTACGAGCGGGTGCCCGACTGGTGGCTGCCGTGCCGGAAGAGGGCGACGTAGCTCGTCGCCGGGTTGCGCGCCGGCCCGCCCTCCACGTCCTTCTGCGCCTGGACCGTCCCCGGCGTGGCCGCGTACATGTTGAACCAGGTGCGGATCACGCCGCGCGGCATGCCCGCGTACAGGCGGACGCGCAGCAGCACGCGCGCGACCTCGTAGAAGGCGTCCTCGGGCGAGGCGCCGCGGTACGGCCGGTCCGCGGGGTCGGCGTCCAGCCAGACGTAGTCGCCGTCCGCGAGCCCGAGCTCCTTGGCGTCCTGCGGGTTGATCTCGGCGTACGCCTCGCCGGTCCAGGGCGCGCGCGGGTCGCGCCGGTACGGGTCGCCGAAGGGGCCGAAGAGCATGGCGATCCAGTCGGAGTCCACGGCCGTCGAGTGCGCTCCCCAGCGGTACTTGGGCGTCTGGAAGACGAAGCGGTAGGCCGGGTCGCGCTCGGCGAGCGGGTGCTTGGAGAGCTTCAGGTCCTGCCAGGTGCGGACGACGTTGCGGTACTGCCGCGTCTCCACGTCGAGCTGGGACTCGGGGACGCCGTACTCCTCCGGCCCGCGCGGGGCGATGGACGGGTGCTCGCGGTTGGAGAGGATGACGTTCGGCTCGTAGAAGGTCGCGTCCACCGGCTCCCGCCAGACCGGGAGCGACTCCCCCGCCGCGCGCCACTCGGGCTCGGGCCGGTAGAGCTCGAGCCGCCCGGTGGGCGTGTACCAGGGCTTGTCCTCCTGGCGCTGCTCCCAGCCCGCGTGCCGCGGGTACGTGCGCGTGTTCATGAGGAAGGGAACCCCCTCCGCGCAGCTCGCGTGCAGCTCCTCGAAGCGCACGCCGCGCGTCGCGTTCGAGCCGGAGAGGACGCGCTGCAGGTACGGCGCCGGGTCGCCGTCCAGGATCCCGCGCCAGTAGGCGCGCATGCGCGGCTCCCCGACGACCTCCGCGAGCCGGGCGGCGACGCCGGCCAGGATCTCGTAGTCGGAGCGCGTGTCGTGGATGCGCTCGAGCGGGGTGCGCGGGAAGGCGAGCAGGAAGGGGTTCGTGCAGCTCGCGGTCAGGTCGGGGAGCTTGAACTCCGCCCACGAGTCGGCCGGGAAGACGAGGTCCGAGTACTCGCACGAGCTCGTCCAGTGCCACTCGTTGCAGAAGATCGCCTCCTGCTTGGGCAGCGTGTTCCTGACCACGTCGAACGACCACTTGGCGTTCCCGAGCAGGGAGTTCGAGTTCCCGAACCAGATGAGCTTCGTCGGCGCGGGGAGGTGCGAGTCGCCCGTGATGCGCTCCTTCGGGGAGCGCAGCAGCCGGTCGCCGTAGTTCCAGTAGTGGGCGGACTCGGCCTTGTAGTAGCGCTTCGTGCGGGCGGGGCGGGAGAGGTCCTCCTCGACGTCGAAGGGGTCCTCCGCGATCCACTGCCCCATCGCCTGGAAGAGCGACCCGCGGTAGTTCCCGGCGAAGCTGCCCACGTTCCCGGACAGGTGGCCGACGTTGTCGGTGAGCGCCGCGACCAGGAAGTGGACGCGGCCGAAGAGGTCGGCGTTGAAGTAGTGGTTCGGGCCCATCCCCGCGGCGAGCAGGGCCGTGCCCTTGTTGGCGGCGAGCTGGCGGGCGAGGCTCCGGACCGCCTCCGGGTCCACGTTGCACACCTCGGAGGTCGTCTGCAGGTCGAAGGTCTCGTCCAGGTACTGCTTGAGCAGGTCGAAGGCCGGCCGCACCGTCACGCGCGAGCCGTCCACGAGCGTGACCTCGAACGTGCCGAGGAGCGCCGGGTCGCCGCGGAAGCGCGCGCCCACCTCGTCGCGCGAGACGGCGACCGGGCCGTTCCGGCGCCGGTCCCAGTAGACGAAGTCGCCCCACTCCTCGCGCAGCTCCGCCGGGACGACCTGGGAGGAGGCCGTGAACGGGGGCGCCGGGGGTGCGGCCGCGAGCTCGGCCTGCGGCTTGACCGTCACGTAGTTCTCCAGGCGCGCGAGGCGGTAGCCGGGGAAGACGTCGCGCGCGTCCAGGCGCTCGCCCGTGTCCAGGCGCACGAGCAGCGGCAGGTCGGTGCGCCGGATCACCGCCTCGCGGTCGTACAGCCCCTTCGCGATCAGCTCGCGCGCGACCCCGAGGAAGAAGGCGGCGTCCGTCCCCGGCCGCAGGATGACGATCTCGTCCGCCTTGTTCGCGGTCGGCATGTAGTCGGCGCTGATCACGACGACGCGCGTGCCCTTCAGCCGCGCGTCCGCGAGCCAGTGGCCGTCCGGCATCTTCGTGCAGATCCAGTTCATCCCGATGAGGACGACGAGCTTCGCGTGCTCGGCCGCGAAGAGGTCGAAGTCCACGGTCTGCGAGCCCGTCACCATGGGATGGCCGGGCGGCAGGTCGGTGTGCCAGGCGTAGTTGTCGAAAGCCCGGCTGCCCAGGATCTCCTCCTCCGGGACGTCGGGGCGCAGGGCGCGGTCGAGCAGGGCGAGCATGTTCGCGAAGCGGTAGAAGCCGAACACGCGCCCCACCCCGAGGAGCGGCATGCCCCCGCGCATCTTGATCGCCTGCACGCCGGCGCCGTGCATGACCTCGACCATCTCCGGGTCGTAGCCCTGCGCGAGCAGCCTCTGCGCGCCCTCCTCGCCGGTGTAGGTGGCGGCCACGTTCTCGAGCGTGCGGGCGGCGGCGTCGAACGCCTCCTCCCAGGAGATGCGCAGCCACTCGTCGTAGCCGCGCCTCGTCGTGTCCATCTTCGGGGTGCCGTCCTCGCGGCGCGGGAAGCCGGCGTCCACCCACTCCTTGAAGCCCCTGCGGATCATCGGCGCCTTCACCCGCCGGTCGCCGTAGATGCGGCGTCCGAGGATGAGGCCCTTCTGGCAGACGCGCGGGTCCCAGCGGTGCGAGGCTCGATTCCCCTCCAGGTCGCGCGCCTTCCCGTACCCGTAGGTCGGGCTGATGCGGACGATGACGCCGTTCTTCACGTGGGCGCGCAGCAGGCAGTTGTGCGTGTCGTTGGGGGCGCACGTGAAGACGAAGGAGTCGTCCTCGGCGAACTGGTCGCGGTAGATCTGCTCCCAGCTCCGGTCGGGCAGCTCGGCCAGCGGGTTCGCGATGCGGACCGCGCGCGGCCCGGTAGCCGCGCCCGCGGGGGCGAGGAACTGGGCGGGGAGGAAGGCCTCCGCGAGCCCGGCCCCGGAGCCGAGCACGAGGGCTCGGCGAAGCAGCTCGCGGCGCGAGAGGTCGGCCATCGCCCCAGACTCGTCGGCGCACGGGGAGGTCGGCATCGGCGGAGCTCCGCAGGGCCGTCCGTAGAAACCCGCGGACCGCGCCGATCCGGCGGGAGGCCGGGCTCGGGCTCGCGGCCGCCAGGCGCGGTCCGCGCGACCGAGGGTGGCCTTGTGCCGAGGCCGCCGGGGCCGAGCGGCCTCACGAGCCGGAAGCGAGGCTGGAGTCGTGGGCGCCGATGAGTTCTCGGTGGTCCGACCGTCTCTTCTGCGCTCGAGCCCGAAGCACGTCGCCGAACGAAGGAGCCACCAGATGACGCGGTACCTGATCTCGTTCGCCGCCCATGCGATGGATCACATCCCCGACGAGGACCTGCCCGCCGTGGCCGAGGCCGCGCACGAGGTCGCCCAGGAGGCCATGGACGCGGGCGTGTGGGTCTTCGGCGGCGGACTGGAGCACGAGCAGGCGGCTGTCGTGTCCACCGACGGGACGGTCTCGGAGGGTCCCTACCCGGACGCCATCGGCGGGTTCTGGGTCGTCGGCGTGCCCTCACGCGACGAGGCGCTGGAGTGGGCTGGCAAGACCGCCGTCGCCTGCCGCTGCGCGCAAGAAGTGCGGGAGTTCATGCCCGACCCGGCCGTCGGGAACTGATCGCCAGTGAGAAGCGCATGATGGCTCGCATGTCCGCCACCACCGCGGCGGTCGGTCCTCGGTGAACGCCCGCTCCCCCGTCACGGTCACGCCCGTCCTCGTTGCCGACCTGCACGTCGAGGGTGAGCGGATGCCCGTCTACGTGCACGTCATCGACCATCCCGAGGGGCGCGTGCTCGTCGACACCGGCATGACGGAGCTGCACCCCTTGCTGGCCGACATGGACCCCCGCCTCCAGCCGCTGAGCGAGCAGGATCTCGATCTCGCAACCGTCGACGTCGTCGTCAACACGCACCTGCACGCCGATCACTGCGGGGGCAACCACCTCTTCGCCGGCAGGCCCGTCTACGTCCAGCGCAGGGAGCTCGACGATGCGCGCAGCGAGGACGACTACACGATCCGCGAGTGGGTGGAGGCGCCCGGCGTGCGGTACGTGCCGGTCGACGGCGAGCTCGAGCTGCTTCACGGGCTCCGGCTCGTCCCGGCCCCGGGCCACACCCGCGGCCTGCAGGTGGTCGTCGTCGAGACCGGCGGGCGCCCGGTCGTCGTCGGCGGCGACGTGGCGGTCTGGTTCGGCGAGCTCGACGAGCCGCACACCGAAGGCCAGCTGCGCGTGCTGGCGCTCCGGCCCGAGCTGGTCTGGCTCGCGCACGAGCACGAGCCGTGGCGACCCGCGCCGCGCTGACCCCGCGACCCACGGCCCGCGCGCGGAGGGCTGGCTAGTTGCGAGAGGGGTCGGGCGGCATGAGCGAGAGGAGCGAGAAGGGGCCCCCCTTGCGCCGCAGCACCGCGCTCCAGAGGGCGTCCGGCTCGGCGGTGAAGACGTCGTCCGCGAGCGCCGGCTCCACGATCCAGGAGCCCTCCTCGAGCTCCGCGTCGAGCTGGCCCGGGCCCCAGCCCGCGTAGCCGGCGAAGACGCGCACCCGCCGGAGCTCGCCGAGCACGTCGGGGTCCACCTCCGCGGGCAGGAAGCCCACGCTCTCCAGGACGAGCGTCCCCGCCCGCTCGGGCTCGGCGAAGTCGGCGAGCACGACGATCGCGGACGGCTGCACGGGGCCGCCGACGTGCACCGGCTCGACGCCGTCCACGAGCGCGGTCAGCTCCGGCACGGCCTCGTCCACGGTTGCGTCCGAGGGCCGGTTGAGCACGACGCCGAGTGCGCCCTCGGGCGTGTGCTCGCCGACGAGGACGACCGTGCGGTGGAAGTTCGGGTCGACCAGGCCCGGCCCGGCGACGAGGAGGTTGCCCTTCAGCGAGTCCACCGCCATCATCGTCGCATGGAGCGTCTGTCCCGCGAGGTGCGGCTCGTCGCGCGGCCGGCGGGCGTCGCCGACGAGGACCTGTTCGAGGTCGCGGAGACCCCGATCCCGGAGCCTGCGGACGGCCAGCTCCTCGTGCGCAACGTCTACCTGTCCGTGGATCCGTACATGCGGCCGCGTCTGAACGACGTGCGCTCCTACGTTGCGCCCTTCACGCTGGGCGAGGCGATGACCGGCGGCGCCGTGGGACGCGTCGCGGTCTCACGCAACCCGCGCTTCGCGGAGGGCGACTGGGTCTTGCACATGCTCGGCTGGCGCGAGTGGGCTCTCTCTGACGGATCGGGCGTGCGCAGGCTCGACCCGGAGGAGGCACCGGTGACCACCGCGCTCGGCGTGCTCGGCATGCCGGGGTTCACGGCCTACTGGGGGCTGCACGAGATCGGCCGCCCGCAGCCGGGCGAGACGGTGTTCGTGTCCGGGGCCGCGGGCGCGGTCGGGAGCGCAGCCGGGCAGATGGCGAAGATCGCCGGCTGCCGGGTGCTGGGGAGCGCCGGCTCTCCGGAGAAGGTGGCGTGGCTCGAGGAGCTCGGCTTCGACGGCGCCTTCGACTACCACGAGGTCTCGCCGAGGGATGCCCTGCGCGAGCTGGCGCCGGACGGCATCCACGTGTACTTCGACAACGTCGGCGGCGAGCACCTGGAGGCCGCCATCGGCGCGCTCGTCAACCACGGCCGCATCGTGGCCTGCGGGTCCATCTCGCGCTACAACGCTCTCGACCCGCAGCCGGGGCCGCGCAACCTGTTCATGGTCGTGACCAAACGGTTGCGGATGGAGGGGTACATCATCAGCGACCACTACGACCGCTTCCCCGAGTTCCACGAGCGAGCGCTCGCGTGGCTGCGCGAGGGCCGGCTGCGCTACCGGGAGACGGTCGTGGAGGGGATCGAGAACGCCCCGCGCGCCTTCCTCGGGCTGCTCCGGGGCGAGAACGTGGGCAAGATGCTCGTCCGCGTGGGGCCGGACGGCGACGCCTGAGCCCGGGCCGCGCGCTCGGCGTGTGCGACGCGCCCCGGTGTGGTAAGAACCCCCATTCCCGGAGCCCACGTGAGCGCCGACCTGGGGGGGCGCCTACGTGCCGCGAGGCGCGCGGTCGGCCTCACCCAGAAAGAGCTCGCCGAGGCGCTCGGCGTGGGCGCGATCACCGTCTCCCGCTGGGAGCGAGGCGCGACGTCGCCGTCGCTCGCCCGCCTGCGGCGGATCGCGGAGCTGACGGAGACGACCGTCGGCGAGCTCGTGCCCATGTCCGAGCAGGCCGACGCGCACGCGCTCGAGCTGGCGGCGCTCAGGGCCGAGCTCGCCGAGACGCGTGAGCTCGTACGTCGGATTGCTCTGGCGCTCGAGCGGCTAGCTCCGCCTCGATCGCCCGCAGGCTCTCCGTCAGCGTCGCAAGCGTCCGACAGTCGAGCTCGCGGATCGGCTTGACGAAGACCGTCAGCGAGCGGCCCGCGGGAACGACGCGACGGGTTGCGAGCCAGCCGGCGTAGTACGCCGTGAACTCGACCTCGCGCCCGCTCGTCCGGGCCTCCTCGAAGTGCGGCCCGAAGAGCTCCTGCGCCTGTGGGGCGGCCTCCCAGAAGGTGTGCCCCACGAACGGCCCCAGCTTCGCCTTGAGCGGGCCGGAGACCTGCGTGATCCGGTTCTGCTCGTCGAGGACGTAGGAGGACTCCGCCCGCGTCACGCGCCCCCCTCCACGAGGCGCAGATGCCTGCGCACGCGGGCGCGGGCGAGCTCGGCGCACCGCCGGTCGAGCCGCTCGAGCGCCGCCTGGAGGCTCGCGCGCAGGCCGTCCAGCGTCCACGTGTCCAGCATGCCCAGGGTCTCCCACGTGATCGCGAGCCCCGCCTCGTGGGGCCGCGCCGTGACGTAGGTCAGGTAGCCGTCGAAGAACTGGGCGAACGCCACCTCCTCGCCCGTGCGGCGGGCCTGCTCGTAGTAGGGCCGGAAGAGGCTCCGGCAGCCGGGGAAGCACTCGAAGAGCTCGCGGCCCACGTGCTGCGCGAACCAGGGCGCGGCCGCGGGGCTGAAGTCGACGACCCGGTACTGGTCGTCGACGACGACGGTCGGCGAGTCCTCTACCGCGACGGCCACGGCTCGACCATCCTAGCGGTGGCGGCGGCCGGGGCTGTGCGCATGCCGTCCGGCCAGGAAGTTCGCGAGCAGCCGGGGGCCCTCGGGCGTGAGCACGCTCTCCGGGTGGAACTGCACGCCCTCGACGGGATGGCGGCGATGGCGGACGGCCATCACCTCGCCGTCCTCGGTGCGCGCGCTGACCTCCAGCGCGGCCGGGACCTCGACCGCGGCCAGCGAGTGGTAGCGGCCCGCGGCGAGCTCGGACGGAAGCCCGGCGAACACGCCGCGACCGTCGTGGCGGACGAGGCTCGCCTTGCCGTGCAGGAGCGCGCGCGCCTGGCCGACCCGGCCGCCGTAGGCCTCCACGATCGCCTGGTGGCCGAGGCAGACGCCGAGGAGCGGGATCTCGGGGCCGAGCTCGCGCACGAGCGCCACCGACGCCCCGGCGTCCGCGGGCCGTCCCGGGCCGGGAGAGACGACGATCCGGTCGGGAGCGAGGAGGCGCGCCTCGGCCGGACCGAGGTCGTCGCTCAGGCGCACGAGCACCTCGGCGCCGAGCTCCTCGAGCAGGTGGACGAGGTTCCAGGTGAACGAGTCGTAGTTGTCCACCATGAGCACGCGCACCGCTCGAGTGTGCCAGGGTAGGCTGGACGCATGGCCAGGTCGGTGATCGTGTCCGCCGTGCGGACGCCGTTCGGCCGCCTCGGCGGAGGCCTCGCCGCCTACCCCGCCACGGAGCTGGGCGCCGTCGCCATCCGGGCTGCGCTCGAGCGGGCGGGGCTCGAGCCGGGCGAGGTCGAGTACGTGGTCATGGGCCAGGTGCTGCAGGCCGGAGCCGGCCAGGCGCCCGCGCGGCAGGCGGCCGTCGCGGCCGGGATCCCGAAGGAGGTTCCGGCAGACACGATCAACAAGGTGTGCGCGTCCTCCGTCCGCGCGCTCGAGATCGCGGACCTGATGATCCGCGCCGGTGGCCACGAGCTCGTGGTCACGGGCGGCATGGAGTCCATGTCCAAAGCGCCCTACCTGCTGCCGCAGGCACGCTTCGGCTACCGGCTCGGGAACGGCGAGCTCGTCGACCACCTGGTCTTCGACGGCCTCACCTCCACCTTCGACGGGCTGCACATGGTGCAGCAGGCGTCCAAGGTAGCGCGCGAGCTCGGGATCTCCCGCGAGGAGCAGGACGAGTGGGCGCTCCGCTCCCACCAGCGCGCGGCTGCGGCGCAGGACGCCGGCCGCTTCGCCGACGAGCTCGTGCCGGTTGGGGACGTCACCGCCGACGAGGGCGTGCGCCGGGACACGACGCTCGAGAAGCTGGCCGCGCTCCGGCCCGTCTTCGACCCCGAGGGCACGACCACGGCCGGCAATGCGCCGGGCGTGAACGACGGCGCCTCGTGCGTCGTCGTCTGCTCGGACGAGTTCGCGCGCCGCCGCGGCCTGGAGCCGCTCGCGACCATCCTCGCGCAGGGCTACGTGGCGGACGACTTCGCCTACCTCGCGCGCACGCCCGCCCGTGCCGCGGAGCGCGCGCTGGCCGCCGCGGGCAAGCGCATCGAGGACGTCGCCCGCGTGGAGATCAACGAGGCGTTCGCCTCCGTGGCCAAGAACTCGACCCGGCTTCTGGGCGCCGACGAGGAGATCGTGAACGTCAACGGCGGGGCCGTCGCCCTCGGGCACCCGATCGGCGCCTCCGGCGGCCGCATCGTGGCCACGATGGTGCACGAGCTGCGCCGCACGGGCGGCGGCCTCGGGCTCGCCGCCATCTGCTCGGGTGGCGGGCAGGGCGACGCGCTCCTGATCGAGGTCTGAAGCCCCTGCTCCTCATCGCGGCGGCTGCGCTCGCCCTCGCGGGCGACGCGGCGGCGTGCGTCTGCGCCGACCTGCCGCTCGAGGAACGCTTGGACGCGGCCGACGCCGCCGTGGTCGGCCGGGTGGTCGAGGCCCGCGCCGGCGAGCTGCGCGGGGCGCCGGTCCGCCTGCTCACGGTGGAGGTGGACCAGCGCGTGAAGGGGCGCGGCCTGGACGACCCGCTCGTCGTCCGCAGCCCGGCGCGCACGGACTGCGACCTGGACGTGCCCGAGCGCGTCGCAGTCGGCCTCCTGCTCGAACTCGCCCCGGACGGTGCCTGGCTCGGCACCGCGTGCAGCGTCGTCGAGGCGGGAGCGCTCGTCGCCGCCGGCGGGGAGCCGAGGGGCGGCCCGATCAAGGTCGCCCTCGGGCTCGTCATCCTCGCGCTCGTGCTTGCCTGGGCCGTCCTGCGCCTGCGCCGGGGCACCCGACCGCAGCTGCCCGGCCCGCCGCGGCCGTAGGGGATACTCCGCGCGTGCGCTTCGAGCACGTGCTCGTCGTGGGAGCGGGGCAGATGGGCGGAGGCATCGCCCAGGTCGTCGCCGCCTCCGGCCGGAGGGTCTCGCTGCACGACGCCGTCCCGGGCGCGACCGAGAAGGCGCTCGAGGCCATGCGGCGCAGCCTGGCCAAGCTGGCCGAGAAGGGCGGACCGGACCCGGACGAGGTGCTCCCGCGCGTCGAGCCCGTGGACGAGCTCGTCCCCGCCGACCTGCTGATCGAGGCGGTGGTCGAGGACGTCGCCGTGAAGGAGGACGTCTTCCGGCGTGCGGACGAGCTGCTCCCGCCCGAGGCGATCCTCGCCTCCAACACCTCCTCCATCCCGATCACCACGCTGGCCGCGTCTACCTCCCGCCCCGACCGCGTGATCGGGATGCACTTCTTCAACCCGGTGCCCGTGCTGCGCCTCGTCGAGGTCGTGCGCGCCCTGCAGACCTCGGAGGAGACCGCCGCCGCGATCGTCGAGCTCGCGCGCGAGCTCGGCAAGGAGCCGGCGGAGGCCCGCGACTTTCCGGGCTTCGTGTCCAACCGCATCCTCATGCCGTTCGTGAACGAGGCGGCCTACGCGCTCATGGAGGGCGTCGCCGGGGCGGAGGCGATCGACACGATCGCGAAGCTCGGCTTCGCACACCCGCTGGGGCCGCTCGCGCTTGCCGACCTCATCGGGCTGGACACGTGCGTGGCGATCATGGAGGTCCTGCACGAGGGCCTCGGCGACCCCAAGTACGCCCCCTGCCCGCTCCTGCGCCAGTACGTCGCCGCCGGCCGCCTCGGCCGCAAGACCGGCCGCGGGTTCTACGAGTACGGCTGATGGACGCCCGCCTGGCCGCGGAGCTCGCGGCGCACGAGGGCTCGCCCGAGCGCTTCGTGGACGCAGCCTTCCGGCTCGTGCTCCGGCGCGAGCCGGACGTCGAGGCCCGCGAGCGCGCGCTCGCGAAGCTCGCCGAGGGGACGCTCTCCCGGGCGACGCTGCTCCACGAGCTCGCGACCAGCGCCGAGTTCGTGCGCGTGCGGGAGCTGGACGACGCGGTCGCGCTCGGGCTCGGCGCCCGCGCGCGCGGCGAGCGCCTGCGCTGGCTGCAGGCGCCGGCGGGCACGGACGAGCGCGTGGTCGAGATCCCATGGGTGCTCTCGCGCCTCGCGCCCTCCGGCCGCGTGCTGGAGGTGGGATACGCCTTCGCGGAGACGCCCTACCTGGCGGCGCTCCTGCGGGCGGGTGTCGAGCTCGTCGGCGTCGACCTGGCCACCCGCGACGTGGAGGGCATGGAGGCGGTGCAGGCGGACGTGCGCGCGCTGCCGTTCGCGGCCCGCAGCTTCGACCAGGCGCTCCTCGTCTCCACGCTCGAGCACGTGGGCGCCGACAACAGCGTGTACGGCCTCGCCGCGGAGGCCGACGGCGCGTCGCGTCGGCAGGCGCTCCGCGAGCTCGCGCGCGTGCTGCGCCGCGAGGGCAGCCTGCTCCTCACCGTCCCGCTCGGGGAGCAAGGCGACTACGGCTGGTTCCGGCAGGAGGACGAGCGGGGCTGGACGCGGCTCTTCGCGCGGGCCGGCTTCTTCCTGGCCGAGGTGGAGGCGTACGAGCTGACCGCGCAGGGCTGGCGGGCGACCCGGGCCTTCCGGGCGGAGGGCGTGCGCTACGGGACACGCGGCCCGGGCGCCTCCGCCGTGCTCTGCGCCGAGCTCCGTCCGGGCCGGCTGCGGCGGCTCGTCAGCCCGGGCGGCCTGCGCACCGTCGCCCGACGCCGCGGCGGGCGGGCCGTGCGCCGCCTGCGGCGCGACCTATAGTCCGCCGCGATGGACTTCGAGCTCACCGCCGAGCAGCGCGCCGTCCAGGAGCTCGCTCGGGAGCTGGCCGAGGCCGAGATCGCTCCGCAGGCGGCCGCCTGGGACCGCGAGCACCGCTTTCCCGACGAGCTCCTGCCCAGGCTGGCCGAGGTGGGGCTCCTGGGCGTCTGCGTGCCCGAGGAGTACGGCGGCGCCGGCGCCGACTTCCTCTCCTACGTCCTCGTGCTCGAGGAGCTCTCCCGCGCGGACGCGGGCGTCGGCGTGACGGTGGCGGTGCACACGAGCGCCGCGACGCTGCCCATCCTCGCCTTCGGCACCGACGAGCAGAAGGAGCGCTTCGTGCCGCCGCTCGCGCGCGGCGAGCGGCTCGGAGCGTTCGCGCTCACCGAGCCCTCCTCCGGCTCGGACGCCGGCTCGCTGCGCACGACCGCCGAGCGGGACGGCGACGGCTGGGTGCTGCGCGGCTCCAAGCAGTGGATCACGAACGGCTCCCGCGCCGGCACCTTCGTGCTCTTCGCGCGCACAGACCCCTCCACCGCCGGCGCCCGCGGCGTCTCGTGCTTCCTGCTCGATGCCGAGCACGTCCGCGTGACGCGGGAGGAGGAGAAGCTCGGGCTCAACTCCTCCACCACCTCGGACCTCGTGCTGGAGGGCGCGCGCGTGGGGCCCGACCGCCTGCTGCACGAGGAGGGACGCGGCTTCAGGGTGGCCATGGCGACGCTCGACGGCGGGCGCATCGGCATCGCCGCGCAGGCGCTCGGCATCGCGCAGGCCGCCTACGACACGGCGCGCGCGTATGCCCTCGAGCGGGAGCAGTTCGGGCGCCGCATCGCGGACTTCCAGGCCATCCAGTGGAAGCTCGCGGACATGGCCACCGAGATCGACGCCGCGCGCCTGCTCACCTACCGTGCCGCCTGGCTCAAGCAGGAGGGTCGCCCGCACACGGCCGAGGGCGCGAAGGCGAAGCTCTACGCCTCGGAGGTGGCCCGCCGGCAGACGGCGGAGGCGATCCAGGTCCTCGGCGGGTACGGGTACACGAAGGAGTTCCCGGTCGAGCGCTACTACCGGGACGCGAAGGTGACGGAGCTGTACGAGGGGACGAGCGAGATCCAGCGCCTCGTCATCGCCCGGCACATCCTCGGCCGGCAGCTCCGCTCCGAGCAGCTCGCGCAGACGTGAGCCCGCGCCGCGAGGACGAGCCGGTCCGGCTGACCCGCATCTACACGCGCGGCGGCGACGCGGGGGAGACCTCGCTCGGCGACGGGACGCGCGTCTCCAAGCTGGACGCGCGCGTGGCCGCGTTCGGGACGGTGGACGAGCTGAACGCGGCGGTCGGGCTCGTGCTCGCGGCCGGCCCGCCGGCCGAGCTCGGGAACGTGCTGCGCCGCGTGCAGAACGAGCTCTTCGACCTCGGCGCCGACCTCTCCGTCCCGCTCGAGCGGGAGGGCCGGCTGCGGGTGACGGACGAGCAGGTCACGGCGCTCGAGCGCGACTGCGACCGCTTCAACGACGGCCTGCCGGAGCTGCGTAGCTTCGTCCTCCCGGGCGGGGACGAGGTCGCGGCGCGCCTGCACGTCGCACGCACCGTCTGCCGGCGGGCGGAGCGAGATGCGCTCGTCGCGGCGCAGGCGCACGGCGCGAGCCCGGCCGCGCTGCGCTACCTGAATCGCCTCTCCGACCTCCTCTTCATCCTCGCCCGCGCGGCCAACGCGTCCGCGGGCCGCGAGGAGCCGCTCTGGAGGCCTGGCAGCTCGGCCTAGCCTTCGCGGGCTCGTTCGCCGCCGGCTACCTCGGCTCGATGCTCGGGCTCGTGCTCGGCACGCTGCGGCTCCCGCTCGTCGTGGTCGCCACCGGGAGCCCGCTCGCGGCCGCGGGCACGAACGTCGCCATCTCGGCCGCGGCCGCGCTCTCCGGGTCGCTCCGGCACCTGCGCGCGGGCCGCGTGGACTGGCTCGTGGTCGCGTGGCTCGCGCCGCCCTCCGTCGTCGGGGCGGTCGCGGGCGCGCTCCTCGCCGGGCGCGTCTCCGAGCGGCTGCTGTACGCCCTGATCGCGGGCGTGCTCGCGTGGAGCGGGGTCGACCTGGGCCTGCGCCCGATCTCCGCCCGGCCGCGCGAGCGGCTGCGGCTCGTTCGCGGCGGAGCGCTCGCGCTCCTGATCGGGCTTGTGGGCGGCGCCGTCGGCGTCATCCTGGGGACGCTGCGCATGCCCGCGCTCGTGCGCGGGGTGGGGCTCGACGTGCGGCGCGCGGCGGGCACGAACCTCGTCGTCGGGTTCCTCCTGGGCGTGGCCGCGTTCGCCGCGCACGCCGGCGGGGAGGGAGTGGACTGGGCGGTGCTGGCCGCGGGCCTCGCGGGCGCGGTCCCGGGCGGGTGGCTCGGAGCGCAGGCGACCGGACGGCTGTCCGAGGACGCGCTCCGGCTCGCCCTCGGCGCCGTCCTGTGCGCGGTCGCGCTCGCGTTCGCCGTGCAGGCGGTCGCCTGAGGCCCGGAACCTACGCGACGGCCGGCCAGCGGCTCTCGAGCCACTCGACCATGTCGTCGGCAGACCGCGGCGTCGCGACGTAGAAGCCCTGCGCGTAGTCGCAGCCCCACTCGGCCAGGACGGTCCAGGCCTCCCTCGTCTCAACCCCCTCGGCCACCACCTCGAGGCCGAGCGAGTGGCCGATGTCCACCATCCCGCGGACGAGCGCCGCGTCGGTGTCGCTGCGCCCCAGCCCGTGGACGAAGCCCGCGTCGATCTTCAGCTCGTCGAGGGGGAGGACGCGGAGCGCCGCGAACGAAGCGGCGCGGCCGCCGTCGTCGAGGGAGAGACGGACGCCGAGGGCGGCCAGCGTGCGCAGCACGTCCTCGTCCAGCTCGGAGCCGGCGCCCGGCCCGGCCGGCACGACCTCGAGCGTGAGCGCGCCGTGCGGCGCCTCCGCCGAGCGCAGCAGCTCGGAGAGGCCGTCGGCGAACTGGGGGTCGTCGAGCAGCCGGTAGGGGACGTTCACGGACGTGCGCAGCGCGTGCCCCGCCTCGGCCCAGCGCGCGCAGGCGGAGAGCGCGTCCGAGACGACCCGGAAGGTGAGCTCGCGCGCGAGCGGCGTCCGCTCCACGTGCGGCACGAACTCGGCCGGCGGCACGAGCGCGTCCGGGAGGGCGCGCCGCACGAGCGCCTCGACCGCGCGGGTCTCGCCCGTCCTCAGGTCGAGGATCGGCTGGTAGTAGACGACGAGCTCGTTGCGCCCGAGCGCGGACTCCACGTCGCGCACGACGCCGGCATCCACGCCGCGCCGCAGGTACACGGACTCGTCGGAGGTGTCCCGCTTGGTCGCGTACATCTGGCCGTCGGCCCGCTCGAGCAGCTCGTCGGCGGTGGCTCCGTCGTCCGGGTACACGGCCCAGCCGATGCTGCCGTCGATCTCGACGATCGCGCCCCCCACGCGGAACGGGCGCCGCAGCGCGTGGCGCAGCCTCCCCACGAGCGCCGCCGCCTCCTCGTCCGAGCCCGTGCCCATGGTGAGGACGACGAACTCGTCCCCGCCCACGCGCGCGACCGTGTCCACGGCGCGCACGACACCCTCGAAGCGGCGCGCGAGAACGCGCAGCACCGCGTCGCCCGCCCGGTGGCCGCGCACGTCGTTCACGTCCTTGAACCCGTCCAGGTCGACGAGGACGAGCGCGAAGCGCTCGCCGGTCCGCCGGCTGCGCTGGAGCGCCTGGTCGATCCGGTCCTCGAGGAGCGCGCGGTTCGGCAGGCCGGTGAGGGGGTCGCGGAGCGCGCGGGAGTGCGCCCTCCCGAGCCGCCAGTTGAGGACGACTCCGCAGCCCGCTGCGAGGACGGCGGAGGTGGCGAGCGCGGCCACGAACCAGTCGGGGCTCCGCCACAGGAGCGGCGCCGCGAGCCCGGCGACGATCACGAGCCCGGCGAGCGAGAGCGCCCACGCGAAGGTACCGCTCAGATGCCGCCTGGACCGGATCGTCACCTCGTCCTCGTCGCTTCGGAGCCCGCCGCAGAGGGGCGGAACCGCAGTGGTCGCAGCGTAGTTCCGCCCCCTGTCCGGAACCCCCCCGCTTGGGGTGATGCGCATCCCTCGAGCGAGGGACGGAGCGAGCTCCGGCGCTCCGCCGCCTCCCGCCGACGGGCAGGAAGCGGTGCGCGCTCCGGGAATCCGTGCACGTGGACCCCGTCGCTGCGCTCGCCGGCGCCGTGGCCGGCCTCCTGCTCGCCCCGCTCGCCGATCGGCTGGCGACGAACGCGCCGCTGCACGAGCCGCTCCTCCGCCGCGTGCCGCGCTCCCGCGCCCTGCCGCTGCTGG
>DATLYU010000160.1:0-8614 GCA_035574435.1 Gaiellaceae bacterium
GAGGCGCGCTCCCCCCGCCGAACTCCGGGCGCCGTGAGCGCGCGCGACCCCGACGCCGAGCGCTACCTCCTCGCGCTCGCGGCGCGGCGCTCTCCGCGCACGGTGGACGCGTACCGGCGCGACCTCGCCGCGCTCGCGGCCTTCCGCGGCGGACCGGTCGCCGAGGCCGGGGTGGACGAGCTCGAGCGCTGGCTCGCCGCCATGCGGGCGGACGGGCTCGCCGCCTCGACGATCGCGCGGCGGCTGTCCGCGGTGCGAGCCTACTTCCGGCACCTGGTCCTTATCGGCACGGCCGAGGAGAACCCTGCAGCCTCGATCCAGCCACCCCGCCGGCCGCGCCGCCTCCCGCGCGTCCTCTCCCCCGCGGAGACCGAGCGGCTGATCGAGGCCGCGGCCGGCGCCACTCCCCGCGCGCTCCGCGACCTCGCGCTCGTGGAGCTCCTGTACGGGGCGGGCCTGCGGGTCTCCGAGGCGGTGGGGCTCGAGCGGAGCGCGGTCGACCTGGATGCGCGCGTCGTGCGGGTCCTGGGCAAGGGCGGCAAGGAGCGGCTCGTGCCGCTCGGCCGGCCGGCGGCCGAGGCCGTGCGCCGCTACCTGGCGCTCGGGCGCCCCCATCTCGACCGCCGCTACCGCCCGGAGCTCTTCCTGAACGCGCGGGGCGGGCCGCTGACGCGCGCGGGCGCGTTCCTCATCCTGCGCCGGCTCGCGGGAAAGGCCGGGCTCGAGCCCGAGCGCGTGCACCCGCACCTGCTGCGGCACTCCTTCGCCACGCATCTGCTCGAGGGCGGGGCCGACCTGCGCAGCGTCCAGGAGATGCTCGGCCACGCCGACCTGGGCACGACCGAGCGGTACACGCACGTCTCCGACCGCCGCCGCCGGGAGGTCTACTTCCAGGCGCACCCGCACGCGCGCCGCCGAGAGCCCGAACGCGACGGCTCGGCCTCCTAGCGGCTCGGGTCTCCGACCTCGAGGACGGCCTGCGACTGCTCCTCGCGGTAGCGGGCGAGCCGGGCGGCGAGCTCCTCGTCCGTGCGCGCGAGGATGGCGGCGGCGAGGAGCGCGGCGTTGACCGCTCCCGCGCGGCCCACGGCGAGCGTTCCCACCGGGATCCCGGCCGGCATCTGCACCGTGGAGAGGAGCGAGTCCAGGCCGCCGGCGAGCGAGGTCGCCATCGGCACGCCGAGCACCGGCCGGAGCGTCTTCGAGGCGACGACGCCGGCGAGGTGCGCGGCGCCGCCGGCGGCGGCGACGAAGACCTGGCAGCCGCGCTCCTCGACGTCGGCCACGAACTCCTCGAGCGCCGCCGGCGTGCGGTGGGCGGAGAGCACGCGGACCTCGTGCGGGATCTCCAGCCGGCGGAGCGTCTCGACGGCGTGCTCCATCGTCTCCCAGTCGGAGCGCGAGCCCATGAGCACGGCGACGAGCGGCGTCAGCGGGAGACCGCCTTCTTGCGGAGCGCGGCGTGCACGACGCGCGCAGTCTTGCGCAGATCCGCGTCCACGTCCTCCGCCTCGGAGATCCCCTCCAGGAGCTGCAGGGTGTCGCGCTGCGGGGTGCCGTTCTTGAGGCACACGATGGCGAGCCGGCGGACGGCGACGTTCGGGTCGCGGGCCGCGAGCTCGTGCAGCAGTGGCCGGAAGGCGTTGACGTCGCCCGGGTGCCGCCGGGAGAGGGCCTCCAGCGCGATCAGCGCCGAGCCGCGCGCCGCCGGGCTGTCGTCCTCCAGCCCGCGCCGCAGCAGCTCGAGCTTCTGGCGGAAGCGGAACTGCGCGATCGCCCGGTACGCCTGCGCGCGCACGCGGTAGTCCGCGTGGCGCGCGGCGGCCTCGATCTCGTCGTCCCAGCGGCTGCGCAGCGTGGCCAGCGCGCGCTCGTCTCCGGCCTGCGCGAGGGCGTCCGCCTGGGCAGCCGCCTCCGCCAGGCTCATGCGAGCTCGGACAGGGAGCGCGGGCCGGGGCCGACGTAGCGGGCAGAGGGCCGGATCAGCCGCGCCACGCGCTTCTGCTCGAGGATGTGCGCCGACCACCCGGCCACGCGCGCGCAGGCGAACATCGCGGGCGTCAGGGCGGCCGGGATGGCCGCCACGTCGAGGACGACGGCCGCCCAGTACTCCACGTTCGTGGCCAGGACGCGCTCGGGGTGCCGGCGCGAGAGCTCCGCCAGGGCGGCCTCCTCGAGCGCCCGCGCGGTCTCGAAGCGCGGCGAGCCGAGCTCCTCCGCCGTTCGGCTGAGCAGCCGCGCGCGTGGGTCCTCGGCGCGGTACACGCGGTGCCCGAAGCCCATGATCCGCTCGCCGCGGTCGAGCAGGTCGGACACCCAGCGCGCGGCATCCCCGCTCTCCGCCACCTCCTCGATCATCGGGATGACGTGCGCGGGCGCGCCCCCGTGCAGGGGCCCGGAGAGCGTCCCGATCGCCGCCGACATCGCCGCGCCCGCGTCCGCGCCGGTGGACGCGGCGATGCGCGCCGTGAACGTGGACGCGTTCAGGCCGTGCTCGGCGGTGCAGATCCAGTACGTGTCGATCGCCTTCACATGGGCAGGGTCGGCCTCGCCGCGCCACCGGAGCAGGAACTTCTCCGCCGCGGTCCTCCCCCGAGCCACCACCTCGTCCGGCACCGGCTCCGCGTTCCCGTCCGCGACGCGGGCGGAGCGCGCGACGATGGCCATGACCTGCGCGGACAGGCGTGCCAGATCGTCGCGGGCCTGCTCGTCCGAGATCTCGATCAGCTTGCGCAGCCCCCACACTCCGGACAGGCGCGCGATCTCCGCCTGCGCGTCCGCGGGCGCGTCACCGGTCAGCGCGGGCGGCTCGTACGGCTCCGGCTCCGGCATCCCGGGCTCGAGGCTCTCGTCCACCAGCAGGCCCCACACCTGCTCGTACGGGACGCTGCCGACGAGCTCCTCGATGTCCACGCCGCGGTAGCGGAGCGCGCCTCCTTCGCGGTCGGGCTCGGCGATCTCGGTCTCGACCGCGACCACGCCTTCGAGACCCGGCCGGAAGTCGGTCGTCTCGCTCATTCCGGCCGGACGCTACCTGAGCAGGGTGCGGCCCGCGCGCAGGTACGATCGGCCGCGCGCATGGCCCACCGCGTGACCCTCATCCCCGGGGACGGCACCGGGCCAGAGCTCACCGAAGCCACCCGCCGCGTCCTCGAGGCGACCGGCGTCGAGTTCGACTGGGAGGTCCGGCAGGCGGGCGTGGACGTGCTCGAGGAGACGGGAACGCCCCTCCCGGAGGAGACCCTCGCCTCCATCGAGCGCACCGGCGTCGCGCTCAAGGGGCCGATCACGACCCCGATCGGCACCGGCTTCCGCTCGGTGAACGTGGCGCTCCGGCACGCGCTCGGCCTGTACGCGTGCCTGCGGCCGTGCAAGTCCTACCCGGGCGTGCGCAGCCGCTACGCGGGCGTGGACCTCGTCGTCGTCCGCGAGAACACGGAGGACCTGTACGCGGGCATCGAGTTCGAGTCCGGCTCCGAGGCCGCCGAGCAGGCGATCGCAGCCCTGAACGCCCTGCAGCCGAAGCCGATCCCGGCCGAGGCGGGCCTCTCGATCAAGCCCATCACCGCCGCCGCCTCCGAGCGCATCATCCGCTTCGCGTTCGAGTACGCGCGTGCGCACGGCCGCCGCCAGGTCGCCGGGGTGACGAAGGCGAACATCATGAAGTTCACCGACGGGCTCTTCCTGCGCGTCTTCCGCGACGTCGCCGCCGAGTACCCGGAGGTGGAGGCGCGCGAGGTGCTCGTGGACGCCCTCTGCATGCAGCTCGTACAGCGGCCGGAGGAGTTCGACGTGCTCGTGCTCCCGAACCTGTACGGCGACATCGTGAGCGACCTGACCGCCGGGCTCGTGGGCGGCCTCGGGGTCGCGCCGGGGGCGAACGTGGGCGACCGCGCGGCCGTCTTCGAGGCCACGCACGGCTCCGCCCCCAAGTACAAGGGCCAGAACAAGGTCAACCCGACCGCGATGATCCTCTCCGGGAAGCTGATGCTCGAGCACCTGGGCGAGCACCAGGCCGCGGAGCGCCTGGAGCGCGCCGTCGCCGCCGTCATCGCCGCCGGCGAGCGCGTCACGTACGACCTGAAGCCGACCCGCGACGACCCGACCGCGGTCGGCACCTCCGAGTACGCGGACGCGATCGTGGAGCAGCTCACCTCAGGGGAGCGCTAGGCAAGGAGCGAGGAGATGCGAAAGAAGATCACCGTCATCGGCGCCGGCAACGTCGGCGCCACGTGCGCCCAGGAGCTCGCGCGCCGCGACTACGCGGACGTCGTGCTCGTGGACGTGATCCCGAACCTCCCCCAGGGCAAGGCGCTCGACCTGAACCAGGCGGGCGCGGTGCTCGGGTACGAGCCCAAGCTGGTGGGGACGAACGGCTACGACGAGACCGAGGGCTCGGACGTCGTCGTCATCACCGCCGGCAAGCCGCGGGCGCCGGGCATGAGCCGCGACGACCTCGTGACCACCAACGAGGCGATCGTCGGCTCGGTGACGAAGGAGGCGGTCCGCCGCTCGCCGAAGGCCGTGCTCGTCGTCGTCTCGAACCCGCTGGACGCCATGTGCCACGTCGCCAAGGCGGTCTCGCGCTTCCCCAAGCACCGGGTGGTCGGGATGGCCGGCATCCTGGACACGGCCCGCTTCGCGGCCTTCGTCTCCCACGAGCTCGGCGTCTCCGTCCGCGAGGTGACGGCCATGGTGCTGGGCGGCCACGGCGACCAGATGGTGCCCGTCGTCTCCGCCACCTCGGTCGGCGGCGTGCCCCTGACGGAACTCCTCTCCGCCGCCCGCATCCGCAAGCTCGTCGAGCGCACGCGCTTCGGCGGCGGGGAGATCGTCCAGCTCCTCGGCACCTCGGCCTGGTACGCGCCGGGGGCCGCGGCCGCGCAGATGGTGGACGCCATCTGCCTCGACCAGAAGCGGGTCCTGCCCTGCACCGCGTACCTGGAGGGCGAGTACGGCATCGACTCCCTGTATATGGGCGTGCCCGTGAAGCTGGGCGCGGGCGGGGTCGAGGAGATCGTGCGCCTGAAGCTGAGCGCGGAGGAGAAGCGCGCGCTGCGCGCATCGGCGGCCGCGGTGCGCGAGGTGGTCGGCGTCCTCGAGAGGAGGTAGGGCGGCCCGCCCGCCCGCCGCGCGTGGACCTCGGTCTCAGCGGCCGCACGGCGATCGTGTGCGGCGCCTCCGAGGGCATCGGCCTCGGGATCGCGGAGGCGCTCGCCGAGGAGGGAGCGAACGTCGTCCTCTTCGCGCGCCGCCGCGAGCTCTTGGAGCGGGAGGCCGCGCGCCTCGGGGGCCTCGCCGTCTCCGGCGACGTGCGCTCCACGTCCGACCTGGAGCGCCTCGTTCGAGCCGCGGTGGACGCGTACGGCGGCATCGACGTCCTCGTCAACAACTCCGGCGGGCCTCCCCGCACGCGCGCAGTGGGGCTCACGGCCGAGGAGGTGACCGGCGCGGTCGAGCTCCTCCTCCTCTCCGTCGTGCGCCTGACCGGGCTCTGCCTGCCCTACCTGGAGGCGAGCGGCCGGGGCCGGATCGTGAACGTGACCTCGATGACGGTGAAGGAGCCCGTGGACAACCTCGTCCTCTCGAACGCGGTCCGCCCGGGCGTGGTCGGCTGGGCGAAGACCCTCTCGCGTGAGCTCGGCCCGAGGGGGATCACCGTGAACTGCATCGCGCCCGGCCGGATCGACACCGAGCGGATCCGCGAGGTCGCCCCCGACGGCCCCTCCGAGGCGTTTCTGGCGGAAATCCCGGCGCGTCGTCTGGGCACGCCCCGCGAGGTGGGCGACGTGGTCGCGTTCCTCTGCTCCGAGCGCGCCTCGTACGTCAACGGCACCGTCCTGCAGGTCGACGGCGGCCTCATCCGGAGCCTGCTCTGAGCGCGCCGTGAAGCGGCTCTCGGCGGCCGCCGCCCTGGTCGGGGCGCTCGGGCTGGTGGCCGCGCTCCTCCTCTGGTCGCTCCCGGCCGACGACTTCATCTTCACGCCCGACCGGGCGAAGCCGCTCGCGGACCGCGTGGAGGTGGAGGCGAACCGCCCGGCCGCGTCCGGCGAGGTCTACTACGTGGACGTGTTCGTGCGCCGGACGCGGCTGCTCGAGCGGCTGCTTCCCTTCACCCGGCCCGAGGGATCCACGGTCGTCCCCGAGCACGCCCTGCTCCCGCCCGGGACGGAGGAAGAGGAGCGCGACCGGCGGATCGCCGAGGAGATGCGCCGCTCCGAACGGGTCGCGGCGGTCGTCGCGCTCCGCGCGCTCGGGTACGACGTCCGCGCGATTCCGCGGGGCGCCCTCGTCGTGAGCATCCTCGGCGACGTCCCCGCCGCCCGCGTGCTCGAGGAGGGCGACGTGATCGTGTCCGTGGACGGGAGGGCCGTCCGCACGCCCGCGGAGCTGCGCCGGGAGATCGGTCGCCGAGCGCCCGGCGACCGCGTCCGGCTCGGCCTCCGCCGGGGTCGCGAGACGCGGGAGGTGACCGTGCGCACGGTCCGCGACCCGAGCAACCCGGAGCGCGCGATCGTCGGCATCCAGGTCGACCAGGATGCCGACATCCGCCTCCCGTTCGACGTCGAGATCGACCTCGGCCAAGTGGGCGGTCCCTCCGCGGGGCTCCCCTTCGCCCTCGAGATCGCCCGCCAGCTCGGCCGGGACGTGACGCACGGCTGCCGCGTGGCCGCGACCGGCGAGCTCGCGCTGGACGGCTCCGTCCTCCCCGTGGGGGGCGTGCAGCAGAAGACGATCGGCGCGCTGCGCGCGGATGTGGATCTCTTCCTCGTCCCGGCGGGCGCGAACGCGCAGGAAGCGCGCAGGAACGCGGACGGGCTCCGCGTCCTGCCTGTGGAAAGCTTTCAACAGGCGTTGCAGCTCCTGGCAACGACGCCGCTGAAGTGCTGACTTTGCAGGCATTTCGTCCCCGCTGAGAACACGCGGAAATTGCACGCTTTTCGTCCGGACGGGGGTTGCCCCGGCAACGGGCGCTCGCCAGAATCGAGGCCGGTCGATCGAGGGGCGACCTCCGAGGAACATGGCGAAGACGCGCAAAGAGGTCACCTGCCACGACTGCTACTTCCGCCGCGAAGGGCTGTGCGCGCTCCCGGGCGAGGCCGTCTGCCCGACCTTCCGGGCGGCGAGCGCGGGCGCGCTCTCCCCTCCCCGGCAGCCGCAGCTCGTCCCCCGGCCGCTCCCGCGCTTCGCGGTCGGCCACGCCGCCTGAGACGCGCCTAGAATCCGTCCATGGCCGAGCGCCCGAGCGCGGAGAAGCGAGGGACGCCCTGGTCGCTGATCGCGATCGGCGTCCTCGCCGTGTACGCCGTCCTCATCGTCGTGCTGAACCGGAGAGAGGTCGAGATCGACTTCGTCTTCTTCTCGACGCGGATCTCGAAGCTCGTCCTCATCCTCCTCTGCCTGGGGATCGGCTTCGTCGCCGGGTACCTGTTCGACCGCTGGCGCGTCCGCCGGCGCGGCGCCTGAGTCGCGCGGCTACCGCGACGCCGCCGGCTCGAGCAGACCGGCGAGCCGGCCGACGCCCTCCACGATCCGCGGCGGCGGCTCGAAGCTGAACGCGAGCCGCGCCTGCCCGGCGCCGAGGCCCGTCCCGGGCGGGAAGAAGTCCGGCCCGGCCACGAACGCCACGCCCGCGTCCAGCGCGCGGGCGGCGAGCGCGGCCGTGTCGTGCTCGGGGCCGAGGTCGAGCCACACGAAGTAGCCGCCCTGCGGCCGGCTCCACGACGCGCGCTCCGGGAACGCCTCGGCGAGCGCCCCGAGCAGCGCGTCGCGACGAGCCCGGAGCTCGGCCGTCACGCGCGCGAGGTTGCCCTCCAGCAGGCCGCGCGCCAGGAACTCGGCGACCGTCGCCTGGACGAGGAAGGGCGGCGAGATGTACGTGGAGACGACGCGCTCCTCGAGGGCGCGGGCTCCGTCCCCCGGAAGGACGAACCACCCGGTCCGCAGGCCCGGCGCCACGATCTTCGAGAACGAGGACGCGTAGGTCACGAGCGCGCCGCCCTCGAGCTCGTGCAGCGACGGCAGCGCGCGACCCTCGAAGCGGACGAGTCCGTAGGGGTCGTCCTCGAGCACGGGCAGGCGGTGCTCCACGACGAGCTCGACGAGCCGCCGGCGGCGCTCGAGCGAGAGCGAGCGTCCGCTCGGGTTCTGGAAGGTCGGGATCGTGTACAGGAACGAGGGGGGATCCGGGCGCTGCCGCAGCTCCGCCTCGAGCGCGTCCGGGTCGAGGCCCTCGTCGTCCATGGGCAGCGGCACGAGCTCCGCGCCCTCCCGTGCGAGCACGCGCAGCGGGCGGTCGTAGGAGGGCGCCTCCACGAGGACGCGGCCCGGGCGGCGCGCGAGCTGGGCGCCCGCGTAGAGGACGAAGCCGAGCAGTCCGCCGACCGTGAGCACGACGCGTCCTGCGGGGACGCCGTGGCGCTCGGCGAGCCACTCGCGGAGCGGCCCGTAGCCCGCGCCCGGCCCGTACGAGAAGAGCGCCGCCCCCTCCCGCTGCGCCACGGCGTGCGCGCAGTCGGCGAGCTCGGCGGCAGGGATGAGGTCCGGAGAGGGAGCTCCCCGGGCGAGCGAGATCGGCGCCGGCGGCATGCGCCGAGACTACGCGAAGCGCCCG
>DATLYU010000161.1:0-8953 GCA_035574435.1 Gaiellaceae bacterium
GGCGACTCCTCGACGAGCTTCTGGTGGCGGCGCTGCAGCGAGCACTCGCGCTCGCCGAGCGTGAGCACGCCGCCCCGCGCATCGCACAGCACCTGGATCTCGACGTGCCGCGCGAGCACGACCACCTTCTCCAGGTAGAGCTCGCCGTTCCCGAACGCGGCCTGCGCCTCCGCGCTCGCGGCCGCGTACGCGCTCTCCAGCTCCTCCTCGTCCCGGACGACGCGCATGCCCTTCCCGCCGCCGCCGGCCGACGCCTTCAGGAGGACGGGGAAGCCCAGCTCCCCGGCGGCCCGGCGCACGTCGGCGAGGCTCGCCGCGCCGTCCGTGCCCGGCACGAGCGGGACGCCCGCGGCACGCATCTCCTCCTTCGCGCGGACCTTGTCCCCCATGCGCTCCATCACCTCCGCGTCCGGGCCCACGAAGACGAGGTCGGAGGCCTCGCAGGCGCGCACGAACGCGGGGTTCTCGGCCAGGAACCCGTACCCGGGATGGACCGCCTCGCAGCCGGTCGTCTCCGCGGCGGCGACCACGTTGGGGATGGAGAGGTAGCTCTCGGCGGCCGCGGGCGGGCCGATGCACACGGCCTGGTCGGCGAGGCGCACGTGCAGCGCGTCCCGGTCGGCGGTCGAGTACACGGCCACGGCCTCGACGCCGAGCTCGTGCAGCGCGCGGATCACACGCACCGCGATCTCGCCCCGGTTCGCGACGAGGACGCGGGAGAACACGCTCGTCCTAGACGGCCGGGGGCGCGGACACGGGCTCGAGCTCGAACAGGAGCTGCCCGTACTCGACCGGTTGGGCGTTGTCCGCATGGATCGCGCGCACGACGCCGGCCACCTCCGCCTTCAGCTCGTTGAAGAGCTTCATCGCCTCGAGCAGGCACAGCGTCTGGCCCGGGACGACGGTGTCGCCGACGTCCACGAAGGGCGGGGCGCCAGGGTTGGGAGACCGGTAGAAGACGCCGACCATCGGCGACTCGACGCGCACGACGCCGTCCGCGCTCGCCGGCTCGGCCGCGGCCGGGGCGGCGCCGCTCCCCGCCTGCGCGGCGCCGGAGACGGCAGCGGACGCGGTCGCGAGCACCGTCGGCTCGTCCGCACGGCGCACGGACACGCGCATGCCCTCGTCCTCGATCTCGATCTCGCCGACGCCGCTCTCCTGCACGATCTTGACGAGCTCGCGGATGCGCTCGGCCCGCTCGGCGTCCGCGTCCTCGGCGATGAGCGCCGCCTCGCGCGAGTGGCGCGCGCGCACGCCGCGCAGCAGCTCCTCCGCGTCGTGCCCGAACATGGCGATGAGGACGAGCTCCTCCTCGCTCGCGGCCAGGCCCTCCGCCTGCTCGCGCACGTCCTCGGTCGTGGGCGGCTCCTCCTCGAGCGCGGCCGTGCGCGGGGCGAGGAGCTCGACGGCGCGCGCCACGGTGGCGTCCACCGGCTCCGGGGTGACGCCGTAGCGGCCCTGCACGAGCGCGCGGAACTCATCGATCACGGTCCCGTAGCGGCGCGCCTCGAGCACGTGCAGGAGCGCCTGCGAGGCGAGGATCTGGCCGATCGGCGCCGCCAGCGGAGGCCAGCCCGCCTCGGCGCGCACGCGGCCCACCTCCTCCAGGACCTCGAGCAGCCGGTCGGCGGCGGCGTGGGCGCGCAGGTGCACGTCCAGGGCGGCCACGAGACCCGTGGGCAGGTCGTACTCGGCTGCGCGCACGGCGATCCGCGGCACGACCGGGGCGACGACCTCGTCCCCGAGGTACTCGTCGATCACGTCGGCGGCATGCCACAGCTTGCTCGTGTCCAGCCCGGCAGCGTGGCCGAGCCCCTGGAGCGACTCGGCGAGCGACTCGCCGGAGACGCGGTGGAGCGTGAGCGCGAGGGGGTAGACGGTCGTGGCGACGAGGTCCGCCCCGGCCTGCACGGCCGCGATGGCCGCCGCGAGCCCCGTGCCGGCCGAGCCCTGCACGTAGAGGCCGACCGGGAGCTCGCTCGCCTCGCGCACGCGGGCCACGAGCTCGGCGGCGCGGTGCGGGACGAGCGCACCCGTGGGATCGTTGACGACGACGCGGGTCGCGCCGAGCTCCGGCAGCTTCTTCGCCTGCTCGACCAGGGTGTCGTTCTCGGCCGTCCGGCCGGGGCTGTAGACGAGGCCGGCGTGGAACGCGCCGCCCGCGCCCGTGATGGCGGCGCCCGCCTCGCGCAGGTTGGACACGTCGTTCAGGGGGTCGTGCAGGCGGAAGACCTCGATCCCGTTCTCCGCCGCACAGGCCACGAAGCGACTGACGACGTCGCTCGAGACCGGCTGCGAGCCGACCAGGAACCGCCCCCGCAGGGCGATCCCGAGCGGCGTCGAGACGCGCGCCTTGAGCGCCCGGATCCGCTCCCAGGGCGTCTCCACCCGCCGGCGCACGATCGCGTCGAAGACGCCGCCGCCGGAGATCTCGAGGCACGCGAACCCCGCGCCGTCCAGGATCTCGGCGACCCGCAGGATCTCCGCGGTCGGCATGCGGCCCGCGAGCGGCTCCTGCGAGAGCAGCCGCACGGTCGTGTCCACCAGCTTCGGCACGGCTGGCACCTTACCGCCCTGCCCGCGCACCCGGGCCGGCGGTCCGGGGGCTGGGAGGGCGAGCGGCGTCAGGCTCCTGGCGCGTCTGGGGCGTCGTCAGCGTGGCCCGGAGGCGGGCCCGCCCGCCGAGAGGGACATGCGTCCAGGCGCGTCAGGCTCCTGGCGCGTCTGGGCGGCGCTGGCACGGGAGGCAAGGCCGAGAGGCGGGGACAGTACGAGGCAGTACGGCCGAAGCCCCCAGGCCGCAGCATCCTGCAGCGAGCGGCGTCAGGCGCGCGAGATGTAGCGGCCGTCGCGGGGATCGACCTTGATCCGGTCGCCGGTCCCCACGAAGAGCGGCACCTGCACGACCGCGCCGGTCTCGAGCGTCGCGGGCTTGGTCACGTTCGTGACCGTGTCCCCGCGCACGGCCGGCTCCGTCTCCGCCACGGTGAGCTCGACCGAGGCGGGAAGCTGGATGCCGGCCGGCTTGCCGTTCACGGCGAGCATCTGCACGGAGCTCGAGGGCGGGAGGAACGCGAGCTCGTCCGCGACCTCGGCGTGCGGGAGCGCGAACTGGTCGAAGGTCTGCTCGTCCATGAAGTGCGCCTCCGAGCCGTCGTCGTACAGGAACTGCACGTTCTTGACCTCCGTGTGCACGCGGGCGAACTTCTCGCCGGCGCGGAACGTGCGGTCGACGACGGCGCCCGAGTCGAGCGCCTTCAGCTTCGTGCGCACGAACGCGCCGCCCTTGCCGGGCTTCACGTGCTGGAACTCGACGATGCGCCAGACGCCGCCGTCGAGCTCGATGTGCATGCCGTTGCGGAACTGGTTCGTGGAGACGGTCTCCGCCATCGCGGCCCGCAGTCTAGACGGCGTGCAGCCGGCCGCTCCGCACGTCGTACACGAAGCCCCAGGCCCGGAACCCCGCCGGCAGGAGCGCGCAGGTCTCGATCGCGCGCACGCCTGCGCGCACGCTCTCCTCCAGGTCGGCGAAGGGGAGGAAGCGGGCGCCGGGCGGAGCCCCGAGCGCCTCCCGGAGCGCGTCGTCGGAGGCGCCGTGCAGGCCGCACTCCGTGTGCCCGACGACGAGCGCGGCCTCGGTTCCGAGCAGGGCGTGGGCGACGGCCAGGGAGCGGAGCACGTCGTCGGTGACGGCCGCGCCCGCGTTGCGCAGGACGTTCGCGTCGCCGAGCTCGAGGCCGAGGGAGGCGAGCGGGTCGATGCGGGCGTCCATGCACGTCACGACCGCGAGCCGGCGCCGCGGCCGCCGGTCGAGCTCGCCGTGGGCGAACGTGGCGGCGAAGCGCTCGTTCGCCTCGAGGACACGGCGCGGGTCGCTCACTCGACCGTGAGGAGCTCCTTCGTGAACCGCGTCAGCCGCTCGCGGCCGTCGGCGGTCACGAGCACGAGGTCCTCGATGCGCACGCCCGCCTCCCCGGGCAGGTAGATCCCCGGCTCCACGCTGACCACGTTCCCCGGCTCGAGCACGTCCTCGGACTCCGGCCGCAGCACCGGCGCCTCGTGGATCTGCAGGCCGACGCCGTGGCCCATGCCGTGGCCGTACGCCCAGCCGAGGCCGGCCTCCTCGATGATCCTGCGGGAGGCGGCGTCGGCGTCGCGGCCGTGGACGCCCGGACCGACCGCGGCGAGCCCGGCGAGCTGGGCCTCCAGGCAGAGCGCGTACAGCTCGCGCAGCCGGTCCGGTACCTCCCCGACCGCGAAGGTCCGCGTGCAGTCGGAGCAGTACCCGTCGAGCAGCGCACCCGCGTCCACGACGACGAGCGTCCCCGCCGGGACGGGCCGGTCGCCGGGGACGGCGTGCGGCGAGGAGGCCGTCGGCCCGGCGGCCACGATCGGCTCGAAGGAGACGCCCTCCGCTCCACCCTCGCGGAACGCGCGCTCCACGAGCCAGGCGAGCTCGCGCTCCGTGCGCCCGGAGAAGCGCTCCTGCGCGAGCGCCGCGAACACCTCGTCGGAGAGCGACGCGGCGCTGCGCAGCGCCGCGATCTCCGCCTCGTCCTTCACCGCGCGGAGCGACTCCAGGAGGCCCCGCGTGGGGACGAGCTCCACGCCCCCCTCGGTCAGCGTCGCGTACGCCCCGTACGGGAGCACGTCGGCTTCGAACCCGAGCCGCCTCCCCCGCAGCTCCTCCGCGAGCGAGGCGAAGAGGTTGCGGGCGGTCTCCACGACCACGAAGCCCTCGAGCTCGCGGGCCCGGGTCGCGTACCGGAAGTCCGTGTAGATGGTCGCGCTGCCGTCCGGCTCGACGAGCACGGCCGCGTTCGAGCTCGCGAGCCCCGTCAGGTAGCGGACGTTCGTCTGGCCGGTGACGACAAACGGCGGCCCGACGACGAGCAGCGGCTCCGCGAGCCGACGGGCCAGGCGCTCGACGCGGGTCACGACGCGCCGCGCACGAGGAGCTCGAGCGCCTCGCGGTAGCCCTCGGGCCCCTTGCCCACGATGCGGGCGGCGGTGAGCCCTTCCAGCACCGAGAAGCGGCGCCACTCCTCGCGCGCGTCCACGTTCGACAGGTGCACCTCGACGACGGGGACGGAGAAGAGCTCGATCGCGTCCCGGATCGCCCACGAGTAGTGCGCCCACGCGCCCGGGTTGATGACGACGCCGTCCGCCCAGTCGAGCGCCTCGTGGCACCAGTCGATGAGCTCGCCCTCGTGGTTCGTCTGCCGGCAGCGCGCCGTGCACTGGAGCTCGGACGCCCACTCGTAGATGCGGGTCTCGAGCTCGGACAGGCCCATGCCGCCGTACAGGGCGGGGTCGCGGCGCGAGAGCACGTCGAGGTTGACGCCGTTGGCGACGAGGATGCGCACGGCGCTGACCCTAGTCGATGAGGCCGGCGAGGGCCGCGCGCAGCTCGGCCTCCGGGACCTCTCCGACGCGGGGACGGCCCGGGGCGTCGAGCAGCACGAGCCGCAGCGTGCCGCCCGAGGTCTTCTTGTCGCGCCGGAGCGCCGCCCACGCGGCGTCCACGTCCACGCGCGCCGGCTCGGGCCGCAGGAGCTCGCGGACGAGGCGGGCCTCGTCCTCCAGGCCGGAGAGCCCGAGCGCGGCCAGGAGGCCGAGCGCGACCGCGCGGCCGTGCGGGAGGGCGTATCCGGAGGCCGCCTCCAGCGCGTGCGCGAACGTGTGCCCGAGGTTGAGGTGCGCGCGCTCGCCGCGCTCGTGCGGGTCGCGCAGGCACACGGCCGCCTTGAAGGCCGCGCAGCGCCGCACCTGCTCGGCCTCCGGGAGCTCCCAGAGCGGGTCCCCGGCGAGCAGCCCCGTCTTCACGACCTCGGCCAGGCCGTTGGCGCGCTCCTCGGCGGGCAGCGTCGAGAGCAGGTCGAGGTCGAGGATCGTCTCCTCCGGCCAGTGGAAGGCGCCCACGAGGTTCTTCCCCTCCGGGAGGTCGATCCCCGTCTTGCCGCCGATCGCGGCGTCCACCTGCCCGAGGAGCGTCGAGGGGACTGCGACCCAGGCGATCCCGCGCAGGTACGTGGCCGCCACGAAGCCGGCCAGGTCGGTGGTGGAGCCGCCGCCGAGCGCGACGAGGCGGCCGCCCCGCTCCAGGCGCAGCGCCCGCCACAGGCGCTCCGCCTCCGCCGGTGTCTTCGCGCGCTCCCCGGACGGGACGAGGTGCGTCGCCTCGACGCCGTGCAGGCTGGCCACCCGCTCGTCGGCGACAAGGGCCGCGCCGCGTGCCTCGCGGTGGGCGGCGAAGCGGATGCCGGCGGCCGCGAGCACGGCGCCGTCCGCGTCGCTCGCCGCGCCGTCGGCGGCCGCCCGGTAGCCGGGCAGCCGCTCGGCGTGCAAGGCGAGGAAGGCGTCCCGCTCGCTCGCGAGCGGCCGGTCGCTCCCGGCCACGCGCCTCCACGCCTCCTCCGGCGCCACCTCCAGGTGGAGCGTGAAGGCATGCTCGGCGAGGGCGGCACGCGTGCGCTGGGAGCGGAGCGCCCCGCCGCCCAGCTCGAGGACGGCGAGCGGGCGCTGCGCGAGCGCGACGAGGGCGAGCCGCTCCTCGAGCGCGCGGAAGGCGGCCTCGCCGTCGCGGGCGAAGACCTCGGCCACCGGCGCACCCGCCTGCTCCTCGACGAGCGCGTCCACCGAGACGAACGGTCGGCCCAAGCGGCGGGCGAGCTCCGGCCCGAGCGTGGACTTGCCCGCGCCCATGAAGCCGACGAGGGCGAGGTGCCGGTCTAGGGCGTGCGCGGCCAGGCGATCCGCTCCAGGTAGGCGCGGTGCGCGGCGAGCACGTCCACGAGCGCGTCGCCGCCGAGCTTCTCGCGGGCCGCCCGGGCGAGCTCCCAGGCGACCGCCGCCTCCGCGACCACGGCGAGCGCCTCGACGGCGTGCACGTCGCTGCGCTCGACGAGCGCCCGTCCGGGCTGGCCGGTGGCGAGGTCGACGCTCGCGAGCGGGCGCATGAGCGTGGGCAGCGGCTTCATCGCCGCGCGCACGACCACCGGCTCGCCGTTCGTGACCCCGCCCTCGATCCCGCCTGCCCGGTTCGTCCGCCGCCGGAGCCCGGGCTCGAGCTCGTCGTGCGCCTGCGAGCCGCGCAGGCGTGCGAGCGCGAAGCCGTCGCCGACCTCCACGCCCTTCACCGCCTGGATGCCCATGAGCGCCGCCGCGAGGCGCGCGTCCAGCCGCTCGCCGCGCTCGGCGTACGAGCCCAGCCCGGGGGGCACGCCCTCGGCGACCACCTCGACGACGCCGCCGAGCGTGTCCCGCTCCGCGCGCGCCTCGTCGGTCACCTGACGTCGTCCCTCCTCGCTTCCCTCTCCCCCCACCTCGAGCACGCGGCCGGCGACGCTCATCCCCAGCTCGCGCAGGAACGCCTTCGCGACCGCCCCGGCGGCCACGTGCGCGGCAGTCTGGCGCGCGCTCGCCCGCTCGAGCGCGTTGCGCACGTCTGCGTGCCCGAACTTGAGCGCCCCGGCGAGGTCCGCGTGCCCGGGCCGGGGCAGCGTGACGGGCTCGACGCCCTTGCCCGCCGGCTCGCCCTCGGGCGGCCAGGGGCTCATCCCCCACGCCCAGCTCGCGTGATCGCGGTTGCGGATGAGGAGCGCGAGGGGGCTCCCGAGCGTGACGCCGTGGCGGAGCCCGGCCAGCACCTCCACCTCGTCCGTCTCGATCCGCTGCCGCGGGCTGCGCCCGTAGCCCGCGCGCCGGCGCGCGAGGTCCTCGTCGATCGCCCCACGCTCGAGGCGCAGCCCGGCGGGGAGCCCGACGAGCACGGCCACGAGCGCCGGCCCGTGCGACTCGCCGGCCGTGACGAGCTCGAGGGTCACGGCGGCAAGCCTAGTGCCGCCCGCATGGCCGCGACCGGCGCCGGAAGGCCCGTCCAGCGCTCGAACGAGGCGGCGCCCTGGGCGACGAGCACCTCGAGCCCGGTCACGACGGCGGCCCCGGCGGCTTGGGCGGCCCGGGCGGTCGCCGTCTCGGGGTACGGGAGGTCGACGAGCGTTTGTCCGGGCACGAGCTCGACGAGCACCTCGTCGCGGGCGGCGGTGGCGTTCACGACGAGATCGGCGCCGCGGGCATCGGGCGGCCAGGCCGACCGGCGGGCGAAGGCGCGCGCGTGCGGCAGCGCCTCCAGGAAGGCCGCCGCCGCGCCGCCGTCGCCGAGCACGACGGGCCGCTCGGCGGGCAGACCGGCCAGGATCGCGGCGTCCGTCGAGACGGCCTCGAGCCGGCCCTCGCGCACGACCAGCGTGTTCACCGAGCGGGCCTCGGCGCCGGTCAGGCGCGCGGCCTCGAGCTTGTGCGGGGCGGTCACGTTCGCGCCCGCGAAGCCGAGCGCGACGAGCCCGCGGAGCGCGTCCTCGAGCCGGCCGGGCGGGGTCGGGAGCGGAACGTACGCCCAGTCGAGGCCGGCCGCGGCGAAGGCCGCGTTCTGCATCGCCGGCGAGAGCGAGCGCTCGACCGGCCAGCCGATCAGCCCGACGAGGCGGGTGCTCCCGACGATTCCGCGCACGGGGCGGAGTATCGCGCCCGGGCCGCGCCGCGCCGGAGCCTCAGCAGCCCCCGTACCCGTACTCGAGCGACTTCTGGCAGAAGACCGCCTCGCTCGCGGTGAAGAAGTGGTGCCGCCTGTCGGGCTTGCGCACGAAGTAGAGGTAGCCCACCCGGGCCGGGCGCGCCGCCGCCCGGATGGCGGCCAGGCCGGGGTTCGCGATCGGCGTGGGCGGAAGCCCGGGCCGCCGGCGCGTGTTGTACGGGTCGTCGCTCACGATGTCCGACTGCCGGAGCGGCTCGGTGCCCGGCACGTTGCGCCCGTAGCGGATGGTGGCGTCGATCCCGAGCGGCATCCCGAGCCGCAGCCGGTTGTAGATGACCGCGGCCACGAGGCGCCGCTCCGCCGGCACGACGGTCTCCTTCTCGACCATGGAGGCGATGATGAGCACGTCGTAGGGCG
>DATLYU010000162.1:0-6606 GCA_035574435.1 Gaiellaceae bacterium
GCGCGGCGCAGGCTCTCCCAGCCGCCCCGTACGCGCGGGACGCGCAGCGTCCAGGCCGCGACGGCGTCGGACACCGCCTCGCGCTCGTCGGCGAGGCGGTCGGCGGCCTCCCCGTTCTCCGCCCCTGCGAGCAGCGGGACGACGTCCACCGTCAGCTCCCAGCGCTCGTGCGGGTCGAGGTCGAGGCGGAACGCCGCGATCCCCTCCTCGAAGCGCGCGGGCTCGGAGAGGGAGAGCTGCGTGCGCAGCTCGCCGCCCGCGTCCTGGATCAGGATCTGGCGGGCGCCGGGGTCGGGCGCGGCCGGGGCCGGCGGTGGCAGCGGAGGCGCGTGCTCGGGGTCGCCGAGCGCGAAGTCGTGCAGCTTCACGGAGATGATGTCCGCGAAGTCCGCCGCGAGCTCGAGCGTGAGGTCGAACTCGAGGCGCTGCATGGACTCGTTGCGCACGGCGATCCGCTCCTGCAGGCCGGTTCCCACGAAGCGCTCGCGAGAGATGGAGAGGGAGTCGTGCGGCAGGCCGTGCCCGATCGCGTTGCGCAGGAAGAAGGCCGCCGAGAAGTGCGCCACCCGGCCGGAGGAGAGGAGCAGCGGGCGCGCCCCGTCCACGCGCAGCACGAGCCGGGAGAGGAAGCGCGTGTCGTGCGCGAAGAAGCCGTACGTGTCCACGGCGATGTCGCCGCGGTCGTCGGAGATGCAGAAGGTCGATCCGTCGAGGATCGTGAGCACGGCGCGCGCCTACTCCTCGCGGCGGACGATCCTCGCTCCGCTCGACTGCTGCAGCGCCTTGACCACGATCTCGTCCACGTTCACGTGGGGCGGGCGGGTGAGGGCGAAGAGGACGCAGTCGGCCACCTCGTCCGGCGTCACCGGGTCCACGCCGGCGTACACAGCCCTGGCCGCCTCCTCGTCGCCGCGGTAGCGGACGAGCGAGAACTCCGTCTCCACGAGGCCGGCGTCCACGGTGGTGATCCGGATCGGCCGGCCGAGCAGGTCCTCGCGCAGCGCGTACACGAACCCGCGCAGCGCGAACTTGGAGGCGACGTAGGAGGCGCCGTTCGGGTAGGCCTGGCGCCCGGCGACCGAGCCCATGAACACGAGGTGGGCGCCGTCGCGCAGGTGCGGCAGGCAGAGCCGCGTCATGCGCAGGACGCCGTCCACGTTCGTGTGCAGCACGGTCGCCTCGTCCTCGGGCGTGGACTCCCAGAACGGGTAGCGGCCGAGCGCGAGGCCGGCGTTGTTGAAGAGGATGTCGAGGCCGCCGCCGAGCTCGGCGACCGCCCGGGTGACGAACGCGGCGCAGCTCTCCTCGTCGGTCACGTCGAGCGGGAGGGCGACGTCCGCCTCCACGCGCTCCACGCGGCGTGCGCCGCCGACCACCGTCGCTCCCGCCTCGCGCAGCTTGCGGGCGGTGGCCGCGCCGATGCCGCTGGACGCGCCCGTGACGATCGCTCCCTTCCCCGCGAGCACCATCGCCGCGCGACGCTACCAGCGGTGCCAACATCCGGGCCGGACAAGCGTCGAGAAGGGGACAGCACGCGGCCAACGTGGCGCTCGAGCGGGCAGGCGCGAGTCTCCGAGACGCGGCGCTGAGCAGCGCGTGGCTCCCTACGGCGGCTTCGTCACGTGGCATGCAAGCCCTGGCTTCGTTCCGAGCAGTGCTGGCCTCGGAACTCGAGTCCGATCGTCGCGCGTCGCATCATGGACGGCGAGTGGGCGGTCTCGTCCGGAGAAGTCGCCGCGGCATGCTTGCCGCACTGGCGCTTGGCGCAGTGCTGGCTGCGGGATCGGAGGCGCTCGCCTCGACCTCCTGGCTCCAGCACCAGGATGGCCGGAGCGCGCCGGCCCGCTCGCCGCTGACCCACCGTCAGGTCTGCCGGCTGATCGTGCCCGCCGAGGCGGACCGGATCCTCCGCTTCCCTGCGGACACGCGCCCCGACGTGATTCCCTGGGGCGCCTCGGAAGGGGGCGGGAAGCAGTGTGCGCTCAGCTTCTGGTACACGTGCCCACCGGCGGCCGCTGCCGCAACGAGGCCGTCATCGTCGCTGTGTTCGCAAACCATCCAGGGAGGGCGTGCTGCGACTTCAACGACCTGCGCGAGGGCGGCGTCCGGATCAACCGTCGTGACCGAGTTCCGACCGTTCCGGTCCGAGGCCTCGGCGCACCGGCGTTCGCAGTGGTCGTGCGCGGCAAGCCGCACGCTGTATACGTCCTCCACCGCGACCGAGTTCTGGTCGTCCGCGACCACCAGGGCCGCTGGCAGTATCCGCGTACGGCGCTCGTCGATCTCGCCCGCATCGCCCTGACCCGCCTGAAGCGCTCGTAGCGCGGCCCCTGCATCGGTGCCGCCGTCGCGAGGTGCCGAGACGGAGACCGAGCGGGGCAGCGCTCGCCTCCCTCGTGCGAGGGACAGCTGAGCCGCGCGCCCGTGCCGACAGTCCTCTCGGAATGCTGCGGCGCTCGGCAGCGCTGGTCCTCCTTGCCCTCGCGGCGCTCGCCGCGCTGGGCGCGGTCGGGGCCGGCGCCTCGCGCGTGCCCGTCCCGGACGTCCAGGGCGTCCAGACGGGGGCGTTCTCGGCCGTCGTCAAGTGGCGCGTCCCCGAGTCTGCACGCGTCGTCGTCGAGGTGGGAACGGACGACCGCTTCGGGATCTGGTCGCCGGTCGCGGCCTCGCGCGGCACCGAGCCGGGCAAGACCACGCTCGGCGGCCTCGAGCCGGCCACGAGCTACCGCTTCCGGGTGGTCGCCCGCTATCGGAACGGCATGCGCGGGGAGGCGCGCGGCTCCTTCCGGACCGACCCCTGGCCGGGGGCGACCGCCGCGTCCGCCACGCCCTCCGCGGCCGCGAGCACGACCACGAGCGGCTCGGGCTCGCCGTTCGTCCTCCCCTCCCCCGTGCCGCCCAAGGTCTCCCCGGGCGCGGGGTCGGGCCCGAGCGGGATCCCGCCGGGGACGCCCAGGGCCGAGGCCTCGGCGCCGCTCCTCGTGAACGGGCACCCGGTCTTCCCGCGCATGGTGTGGCGCCAGTGCCCGAACTACTTCCCGACGAGCATCGGGGCCGGCATCAACCTCTTCCTCGGCAGCGCGTGCGGGGCGACGGACGAGGAGCAGCTGAGCGCGCTGGCCGGACGCGCGCTCGCCACCGTGGACGCGAGCACGCCGGGGGCCTCGGGGCCGGGCCTGATCGGCTGGCACCTCCCCGACGAGGCGGACGTCTCGGTCGGCATCCCCAAGAACCTGCCGGAGCCGAAGGCGCCCGGGCGCGTCACCTTCCTCACCCTGACGGACAAGTTCTCGGCCCACGCCGCCGCCGGCCCGTACGGGAAGGACATCTACCCCGAGCTGTACGCGAAGGCGGACGTGATCGGGTTCGACACGTACCCCGTGGAGGTGCGCTGCAGCCTCGCGCAGATCGAGAACGTGTACTCGATGCAGCGCGAGCTGATCGCGCAGACGGGCGGCAAGCCGACCTTCCAGTGGATCGAGGCGGGACCGATGGAGCACTGCCGCGAGAACCAGGACCCGACGCCCGAGGTCGTGCGCGCGGAGACGTGGCTCGCGATCGCGGGCGGCGCGACCGGGATCGGCTACTTCCCGGACTACTGGTCGGAGGACATCCGCAACGAGGTGCGGCGCGTGAACCGCGAGATCGTCGCGCTCGCGCCCGCGCTCCTCTCGCCTCCGGCGCGGGTCGCCTGGTCGCTCGAGAGCCCGGTGCGGATCGCCGCCCGCCGCTACAACGGCGCCACCTACGTGATCGCCGTGAACACCTCGACCGCGCCCGCGAACGCCTCCTTCAGCGTCCCCGGCCTCGGCGGGCGCGGCGTGCGCTCCTTCCGCGACGGCCGCACGCTCAGGCCGCTCGGCGACCTCGTGCTGGACAAGCTGCCGGGTCTCGGGGTCGGCCTCTACGTCGTCCCGCCACCCGGCTGGTAGCAGCCCGGCCGGCCCCTGAGGGCGGGACGGCTGCTGCGGATCCGGAGGGCCGCGGCCCCGTCCACTCCCGCGCGCAGAGCAGAGCGGTCCGGCGGGCGGTCAGCTCGCGCCGAGCGAGACCTGGGCGGCGAGCGCGGCCGCCTCGAGCCAGAGCGCCGCGACGCCCGCGAACCGCAGCCGCCAGGAGCGGCGGGGCGGCTCCGGCGCCTCGAGCTCGGCGCACGCGCCGATGCGGCGGAGCGCGGCGCGCACGCGCTCGTCGTGCCAGGCGGCGCTTCGGGGCGGCGTCGCGGGGAGCACGTCCTCCTCTGCCGAGGCGGCGCGAGCCCGCAGGAGGGGATCCACGAGAGCGAGCTCGGGGCTGACGAGCGCGTCGTGAGCGGTCTCGCGCGTCATGGCTGCGCGTCCCCGCGCCGGCGGCCGGTCTTCGGCCGCTGCCGCGCGCGCCTGCGACGCTCCCGGGCGTCGAAGCTGAGGATGAGGTCGCGCATCCCCGGGCGAAGCGCGTCCTGCTTCGGACCCGCGTCGTCCTCGGGGTGGGCCCGCCGGTGGCGGAGCGGGAGTCTCACGGCTCCGATATCGGCAGCGAGCGCTGCGACCTGCAGCTCCGCCGGCGCGCGGAGTGGGCGGTGCAGGGCTTGAACCTGCGGCCTCCTGCGTGTAAGGCAGGCGCTCTACCAGCTGAGCTAACCGCCCGGGCGGCGCCATCGTAGACGCCTGCGCGCGGGAGCCGCACGCACTCTTCGTCTGATATCGTACTATTTAGTCCGAAATCAGACGAAGGGAGCCTCGATGCTCAGCCGCACCGTCACCGTCGTCCTCGACACCCCTCGTGAGGAGGTCTTCGCGTACCTGGCCCAGGTGCGCAACCTGCCCGACTGGGCGACCGAGTTCGCCCGCGAGCTGCACGAGGACGAGAACGGCGTCTACGTCGTCAACGGACTCGGCCGCTTTCGTTTCCGCATCGAGGCCGACCCGGACACCGGCGTGATCGACATGTACGCCGGACCCGATGCGGACCGGATGGCCCTCTTCCCCACGCGCGTCGTCCCGCTTGCCGACGGTCGCTCCGCGTACTCGTTCACGATGTTCAAGGATCCCGACATGCCCTACGAGCTCTTCGAGTCCCAGTACGAGTCGCTCCGGCGCGAGCTCGCGATCGTGCGCGCGCGCTTCGCCGCCGACCGGCCCTCGTGCCGCACCGGGTGAGCCGAGACCGTGTCGCGTCCGCAACTGCCGCCCGCGGCGGCGCGCTCACGCGCCGGAACATCGGCTTCCTCCTGGCGAAGGCGAGCCAGCGCTGGAACGAGCTCCTCGCCCGCCGGTTCGCGGAGGAGGGCTTCCCCGAGGTGCGACCGGCCTTCGGCTCGCTGCTCGTCCCGCTGTACGAGGAGGACGGCCTCCGCCAGGGAGAGCTCGCCCGGCGCGCACGCCTCAGCAAGCAGACGCTGACGACGATGTCGCGGGCGCTCGAGGGGGCAGGGCTCGTCGAGCGCCGCCGCGATCCCGCGGATGCCCGGGCGACACTCGTCTACCTGACCGAGCGGGCGCAGGCGTTCCGCCCGGTCGCGGAGCGCGTCCTAGCCGAGCTCGACGAGCAGGCCGTAATCGCTCTCCCGATCGCGCGCGACGAGCTCACCGCCGCGCTCGAACGGCTCGCGAGCCTCGAGAACGATTCCGAGCAGACGACGCCGTGATGCCCCCAGCGGGATTCGAACCCGCGCTACGGCCTTGAAAGGGCCGTGACCTGGGCCGCTAGTCGATGGGGGCCCGCGGGCAGTGTAGAGCGGCCCGCCGCGCCTGCTCGCAGCCGCGGGCTTCTACACTGGGTCGGCGGCGGGCCGGTAGCTCAGCTGGCAGAGCAGGGGACTTTTAATCCCAAGGTCGGAGGTTCGAATCCTCCCCGGCCCATGTTCGAGAGCGGCACTCGCGGCGCCGGCGCGCGAGACTCGCTCAACAGCCCTGATACGGGGCAGGCAAGGTCCGGTGCCAGGCCAGCACCCACTCGTCGAAGCGCTGCACTGCGGGATTGGCAACCTCCACGCTGCGGAGCTCGGTCGTCCGGTAGGTCACCACGATGCGCTGGCCCTTGCGGCGGACGACCTTGGACTTCGTGACGATCGTCGGCTGCTGGACGGTCACCGTCGGCGACAGGCCGAAGTACTCCTGGGCGACCTGGCCGACGAGCTGGAGCGTCAGGCACTGGGTCTCACGCTCGTCGCCGATGCCGCGCTGGTGGATCGCCTCGTGGGTGAGCGTCATCACCGCGAGCGCGGACTTCGCGATGCCGCCTTCCAACCAGCCGAAGTCGAGCAGCAGGTGGAGGTGCAAGCAGACATCCGGAGACATGTAGACGACCGGGCTGCCGAGCGACGTGAAGCCGAAGACGCTCCAGGGAGCCTGGCCTCGGTTGTAGAAGTGCGCGTTCCAGGCGCCCTGGTCCGCCTCGCAGAAGACGTGGACGGGGTGGCCTGCGATGGCGGTCGCCACCGCGTCCAGTCGGCCGTCCGGCCAGTCCGCCGCCGTTGCGGTACCGGCCAGCACGAGGCTGGAGACGACGGTGACGAGGCATGCGATCGCCCTCATGCTCTGAACCTCCTTTGCGCTGACTGCCCGGAGTAGTCAGCTCGCCCGCCCCGTGCGCTTACGTCCCACGCCCGGGCTCCTCTGCGAG
>DATLYU010000163.1:0-2009 GCA_035574435.1 Gaiellaceae bacterium
GACACGTCCACCGCGCCGTGCCCGTAACCCTCGGCCTTGACCACCGCCCACAGCTCCGCGCCGCCGGCCGCCCGGAGCAGCGTGGCCGCGTTGCGGCGGATCGCGCCGAGATCCACGGTGAAGCTCGAGCGCTCCACGCGATGCATTCTCCGCCATCCGACGGCGAGCCGGCGAGCGCCTACTGGATCCGCGTCTCGCAGGAGGTGTGGAAGGTATCCGTGCCCGGTCCGCCGATGCAGACATCGCTCCCGCCGTCGCCGCGGAAGAAGTCGTTCCCGCCGCCACCCAGGATGCAGTCGTTTCCACCCTGGCCACGGATCGAGTCGGCGACGGCGCTGCCGAGGACGAGACGCGACGCGTTCGTGTCGCTGAACGTTCCCGAGCCTGTCACGATCCCGGTCAGGTTGAGCGCGGAGCAGGAGCCCGGCTTCAGCGCGTTCGCCGTGATCGCCTGCGTGCTCCTCCCGGCCTTGCTCGTCGGGACGACGGTGGAAGCGGCGACCGCCGCCCCCGCGCAGAGCGCGCAGAGGAGAGGGAGCGCCGCCGCCAACCTCATCCGGTGCTCGGCTCCTCTCGCGGCGACGCCCCCGCAGCTGCGCTCCCGCCCGCCAGCGAGGCGAACGCGAGCGCGAACACGAGCAGGGCGGCGTGGAACGGCTCCCGCAACCAGAGAAGCGCCACGCCGATCCGCGGGATGGTGAGCCAGAGCGTTCCGGCGACCTCGTCGGGGCGTGGGCGCGCGTCGTCGATGAAGCCGTTGGCGTCTCCCTTGAGCTCGAGCCGCCCTTCCCGCTCGGCGACCACGCGGTGGAGGACGCTCGCCCCGAGCCCGGGATCCCTGTAGAGGACGATGTCGCCGACGCGGAGATCCCGTCCCGGCCGCACGAGGACGAGATCGCCGTGGCTCAGCTCGGGCTCCATGCTCGACCCTTGCACGATGGCGTAGCGGGTGGCGCCGCCGAGTTGCGCCGGCGCGAAGGCGTGCCAGGCTCCAAGGCCTGCGACGACGACCCCGACGGCGGCGGAAGCGCGGATCGCGGCGCGACCACTCATTGCCGCCCGACTGGTCAGCGGACCGCGACGACCGACAGCTCGTCGGCCGCGACGACGCTGACGTCGGGCGCGAAGTCGCACGTGGCGAGCGTGCCGCCGGTGATCGTGCAGTCCGTGTAGGTCGAGCTCGACTGCACGAGCTTCGCCTTGACGGTCGTCGCCGTCGAGTCGAGCGTGAAGGAGACGCTGTCGATGTTCGCCGGGTTGCTTGCGCTCAACGTGTACGTGACCGCGGAGACGACGAAGCCGCTGATGGCGCCTTCGCCCTTTCCGGCCTTCGATGCCGGGACGACGTTGGACGCGGTGAATGCGTACGTGGCGAGGGCGAGGGCCAGAGCGACCGTGGCGGCGAACAGCGTGCGCCGTGGATTTCGTACGAGCACTCTTGGGCTCCTCTCGCTGCTCTCTTCCGTTTCCGGGCGAACTGTCGGACGCGCGGCCAAGCTGTCCTGCCACCCGATCGGGGTACTTTGTCCGCGCTAGTCAGCCTGTGCCATGCAACCCGACACGACGTGCCCGCGCCGAGTTGCTCAGGCCTCGAGCGCGGCGGGCAGCGTCCTCAGGAGGTCGCCTGCGAGGAGCCCCGCCCGCTGGGGCGCGAGGTTCGCGGCGAGCCCGTGGGCGACGGCAGCGGCCGCCGCGGCCAGCCGCGGCTCGAGGCCCTTGGCGGCGAACGCCGCGACGACGCCGGTGAGCACGTCCCCGGTCCCGGCGGTCGCGAGGGCGGGCGGGCCGAGGTCGCACACGATGGCGCCCTCGCCGGGCGCGGCGACGATCGTGTCGGCGCCCTTGAGCAGGACGACCGCGCGGAAGCGCTCGGCGGCCTGCGCCGCGGCCTGCAGCCGGTGCGCGCCAACCCAGGCGGCCTCCGTGCCGAGCAGGCGCGCGAGCTCGCCCGCGTGCGGGGTGAGGACGAGCGGCGCGCTCCGCGCCACGGGCTCGAGCCCGAAGAGCGC
>DATLYU010000164.1:0-4705 GCA_035574435.1 Gaiellaceae bacterium
CTCCCGCCGCTCCGCCGCTATGCCGCTTCGGCCTGGGGCACGAGCCGCTCCGGCTCGTGCGCGGCCGCGGCCCGGCGCTTCCGCTGGGAGGGGATGAGGAGCGCGGCCAGCGCCCCGAGCCCGACGACCGCCGCCCCCACCCACGTGGCCACGACGAGGCCGTCCGTGAAGGTGGCCGAGCTCTCATACCCGCCGTAGCGGGAGAAGAGGGAGGCGAGCACCGCCACGCCGAACACGCCGCCGATCTCGCGGACGGCGTTGTTCGCCCCGGAGGCCTTGCCCTCGTCGGCCGGGCGGACGGAGGAGAGGATCACGTTCGCCACGGGCGCGAAGAAGAGCGCCATGCCGATCCCGGAGACGACGAACGGCCCAACGAGCGCGCCGTAGCCGACATCCGCCGTGGACACGGCCGCGATCCACGCGAGCCCGACCGCCTGCAGCCCGAGCCCGACCGCCATGAGCGGGCCCCCGCCGATGCGGTCGGAGAGCGCGCCTGCGATGGGGGCCACGAACATCGGCATCGCCGTCCACGGGAGCACGCGCAGCCCGGCCTCGAGCGGCGAGTAGCCCTGCGCCGTCTGGAAGAACTGCGTGAGCAGGAAGACCGAGCCGAACATGCCGAAGTACATGAGCAGGGAGGCGGCGTTCGCGGCCGCGAAGGCCCGGTCGGAGAAGAAGCGCATGGGGAGCATCGGCTCCGCCGTGCGCAGCTCCCAGAGCACGAACCCGGCGAGCAGCGCGAGGCCGCCCGCGAGCGCGCCCACGATCCCCGGGCTCGCCCAGCCGTCGGCGTTCCCGTTCACGAGCCCCCACACGAGCCCGAGCAGGCCGAGGCTGCCGAGCGCGAGCCCCGGCAGGTCGAGCGCCCGGTCCGGCCCGGTGCTCTCGCGCAGCTGCGTGGCGAGCGGGAGCAGGACGAGCCCGACCGGGACGTTCAGCCAGAAGATCCACTGCCAGGCGATCCCGTCCACGACCGCCCCGCCCACGAGCGGCCCCATGGCGACCGCGAAGCCGGCGATGCCGGACCAGGCACCCAGGGCGAGGCCGCGGCGCGCGGGCGAGACGGCCGCGCTCAGGAGGGTCAGCGTCAGGGGCGTGACGATGGCGCCGCCCACGCCCTGGAGCGCGCGGGCCGCGATCAGCCACTCGGTGGAGGGCGCGAGCGCGGCCGCCGCGGAGGCGGCAGTGAAGAGGCCGACGCCGACCATGAACAGGCGCTTGCGCCCGAAGCGGTCGCCGAGCGCCGCGCCCGTGAGCAGGAACACGGCGAAGGTGAGGGTGTAGGCGTTGACCGTCCACTCGAGCTCCTCGATCGTCGCGCCGAGGTCGGTGCGGATGACCGGCAGCGCGGTCGAGACGACCAGGTTGTCGAGCACGACCATGAAGAGCGCGATCGAGGTGATCGCGAAGGTCCACAGGGTGCGCGTTCCTGCTCTCATCGGTTGCCTCCTCTCATTGAGCTAGTGACTGATCACTCACACAGACGGGAAAAAAGAGAGAGCCGGCCGGGGCTCACTCGCTCGCGGCCTCCTTGCAGCCCTCGGCGAGCCGGGACGCCCACGAGCCGTCCGGCTTCGCCGTCACCTCGTACTGCATGGCGGCGAGGACGTTGTAGAGCATCCCGGAGGCGAAGAAGTGCGCGACCGTCTTGCGGTCCGCGCCCGAGACGGTCTCCACGTAGTCCACCAGGCGCCCGAAGCCGCGCGCCGAGCTCTCGCGGATCTCCGCGTCCTCGACCGAGGCGGCGTACGCCTGCAGCTGGCCCTGGAGCATCGTCCGGTCCTCCTCGATCATGGCCTCGTAGGCCGCGCCCATGGCGCGCAGGGCCTCCGTCCCGGACATGCCCGCCGCGGCCCGCCGGAAGAGCTCGAGCGTGCGCTCGAAGCACGACTCGTTGACCGCGAGGAAGAGCTCCTTCTTGGAGCCGAAGAGGCGGAAGAGGTACGGCTGCGAGATGCCCGCCCGGCGGGCGATCGCGTCCGTGGACGCCCCGTGCAGCCCGTGGCGGGCGAACTCGTGCCGCGCCGCCTTGAGCACGGCCTCCCGGCGCTCGTCGGCGGTCTGCCTCGTGGTCGTCGTCGCGGACATGCTCGGGAAGTTATCACTCACTCACAACTCGTGTCAAGACCTCGCACACGCGCTCGACCTCCGCCTCCGTCGTCGTGGCCGCGAAGGGCAGCGCGAGCGCCCGCTCGAAGGCGCGGTCGGCGCCCGGGAAGGAGCCCTGGTCGCGGTACGGGGCGAGCCGGTGCACCGCCCAGGTGCCGATCTGCGCCTCGATCCCCGCCGCCCGCAGCGCGGCGAGGGCCTCGTCGCGGCGGTCGAGCTGCACGACGTAGGCCTGCCACCCGTGCCGGTCGCCCTCGGCGGCGCCAGGGACGAGGACGAGCTCGGCCAGGCGCTCCGCATACCAGCCCGCGACGCGCTCGCGCGCGCGCAGCAGCTCCTCGAGCCGCGCGAGCTGCGGGAGGCCGAGCGCGCAGAGGACGTCCGGCAGCCGGTAGTTGAAGCCCGGAGCCGGCATCTCCCCCGGCGTCTCCCAGCCGTGGTGGCGGAGCCGGCGCACGGCCGCGTCGAGCGCGGCCTCGTCCGTCGTAACCGCCCCGCCCTCGCCGGTGGTGACGATCTTGCGCGGGTGGAAGGAGAGGCAGCCGGCGACGCCGAGCGCGCCGCAGGGCGTCCCGCGGTAGCGGGCGCCGAGCGCCCCGGCGGCGTCCTCGAGCAGGGCGACCTCCTGCGGCACGGCGGTCTGCAGGGCCTCCCACTCCACCGGCCGCCCGAAGAGGTGGACGGCCACGACGGCGCGCGTCCGCGGCGTGAGCGCGGCCGCGACCGCGGCCGGGTCGACCAGGAACGTGTCCGGATCGACGTCCGCGAGGACGGCCCGCGCGCCCGCGAGCCGCACGGTGTTCGCGGTCGCCGGGAAGGTGTACGCGGGCACGACGACCTCGTCCCCGGGCCCGACGCCGAGCGCGAGCAGCGCGAGGTGGAGCGCGGCCGTGCCGGAGGAGACGGCAGCCGCGTGGGCGGTGCCGACCGCCTGCGCGACGGCGGCCTCGAAGGCGTCCACCGCAGGCCCCATGGTCAGCTGCCCGCTGCGCAGCACCTCGGCCACCGCGGCCAGCTCGGCGTCCCCGACGTCCGGGCGCGCGAGCCGGATGCGCTCGCTCACGCCGGCGCCCCGAGCTTCTCCCGGTACCAGGCGATCGTCCGCGCCAGGCCCTCGTCCAGCTCCACCTTCGCCTCGAAGCCGAGCAGGCGGCGCGCCTTGTCCACGTTCGGGATGCGGAGCTCGACGTCCGTGTAGTGGAGGGGCTGGAAGACGAGCTCGCCCGGGCAGCCCGTCAGCCGCTTGATGCGCTGCGCGAGGTCGTAGATCGTGACCGCGGAGCGGGCGTTCCCGACGTTGAAGCTCTCGCCCACGGCGTTCGGGTGCTCCAGCGCGAGCAGGAGCGCGTCCACCATGTCGTCCACGTAGCACCAGGCACGGATCTGCGAGCCGTCGCCGTGGATGACGAGGTCGCGGCCGGCGAGCGCGGTCTCGATGAACGCCCGGATGGCGCCGCCGCCGATCTGGCCGGGGCCGTACACGTTGAACGGCCGCACGGAGACCGTGGGCAGGCCGAGCTCGTCGTGGTAGGCGTGCGCCAGGTGCTCGCCCGCGAGCTTGGAGACGGCGTACGTCCAGCGGGCCTCCCCCACCGAGCCCTGCGTGGTCACGTGCTCCTCGTCCACCTTGTACGCGTACGTGCCGAACACCTCGCTCGTCGAGAACTCGATCACGCGCTCGATCGTGTCGCGCGTGGCGAGCGCCGCCTCGAGCGCGTTGTACGTGCCGATCAGGTTCACCCGCATCGTGCGCACCGGGCTCTCGATGACCGTGTCCACGCCGGCGATCGCGGCCGCGTGCACGAGATGGGTGGCGCCCGCGACGACCTCGCGCAGCCGCTCCGCGTCGAGGACGTCGCCCTCGACGAAGCGGAAGCCCGGGTGCTCGGCGAGGTCCGTGCCCCGCAGCGTGTCCCGGTGCAGGTTGTCGAGCGCGACCACCTCGTTCGCGTCCACGAGCCGGCGTGCGAGCGTGGTGCCGATGAACCCGGCCCCGCCCGTGATGACGATGCGCTTGCCCTCGAGCGCCACGCGGCGAGTCTACGTCCGGACCGGCTCGGCCCGCCCCTGCGGCCGCCCGCCCGCCCGCAGGGCACCGGCGAAGGCCGCGGCGCAGACGGCGGCGACGCTGAGGAGCGCCTCGCCGTCGCCGCGCGGCCAGCCCCGGTACCAGTCGAGCGCCTCGAACACGCTCAGCGCGGGCGGCAGGAGCCAGAGCGGCGAGAGCCGCGGGCGCGCGAGCGCGATGGGGACGGCGAGCAGGACGAGGTAGTGGAGCCAGAGGATCGGCGTGAGGACGAGCGCGGCCGCGAGCACGAGCGTGAGCGAGCGACGGTCGCGCTCCCGCTCCCCGTCCGGTCGGCGCGCCGCCCGCCACGCGAGGGCGAGCAGGGCGAGACCCGCGGCCACGACGAGCGCCTGGGCGAGGCCGGACGGCAGGCCGCCGGCCCGCACGAGCGCGTACGCCGAGTACGAGCTCTCGGCTTCGAGGTCGGCGAGCTCGCGCAGCAGCTCCGGGTACTCGGCGAGGCCCCGGAACGCGATCGCGGCCCAGGCGGCGAGCGCGAGCGCGAGCGCGCCCGCGGCGCCGAGGAGC
>DATLYU010000165.1:0-3684 GCA_035574435.1 Gaiellaceae bacterium
GCCGGCGACGCTCGCCGGACGAGCTGGACGCGATCCTCGTCGGGCTCGTCGATCGCCTCGCAGGACGTTTGCGCCGTGCGGGCCGCTGCTGCCGGACGGTCGTCCTGCGCCTGCGCTTCGCCGACTTCTCGCGCGCGACGCGCTCGCACACGCTGGCCGAGCCGACCGACCGGACGCACACGCTGCTCGGCGTCGCGCGCGGGCTGCTCGCGGCGGCCGCGCCGGCGATCGCCGAGCGCGGCCTGAGCCTCGTCGGCCTCTCGCTCGCCGAGCTCGACGACCGCGCCCCGGGGCAGCTCGTGCTCCCGCTCGCGGCGGAGCGCGAGGCGGCGCTGGACGCGGCGCTCGACGCCGTCTACGAGCGCTTTGGCGCGGAGGCGGTGACCCGGGCCGTGCTCCTCGGCCGCAGCCGGGGCGTGGTCATGCCGCTGCTGCCCGACTGAGAACTCGTTTCAGAGTGGGTGCCCGTCGAGAGGCGGATGCTGGAGGGCGTGAGGCAAGGACGCAGGGAGCGCCCAGATCAAGCCGATCTGGGCGCGACCGAGGACGCAGCCTCGTGCTCTCCAGCGCCGCACATCGACATCGCCGCTCACTCTGAAGCGAGTCCTAAGCCCAGCGCGGCGCGCTCACGCCGCCTCGGGGCAGGGCTCGGGCTCCGAGGGGGCGGCATCGAAGGCCGGCATGCTCACCGGCCGGAGCAGGGCGGTCGCGAGCAGCGCGGCCGCGAGGGAGAACGCCGCGCCGGCGACGAAGGCGACGTGGTAGCCGCCGGTGAGCGCGGCCAGCTCGCCGTCCCCGCCGGCGAGCAGCGAGTCGGTGCGCGACGCGGCCAGGCTCGCGAGCACGGCCAGCCCGAGGGCGCCGCCCATCATGAACGCGGTGTTCACCACGCCCGAGGCCAGCCCGGCCTCTTCCGGACGAACGTCGCTCATGGCCGCCAGCAGGACCGGGTTCATCGCCATCCCGACGCCGACCCCGAGAACGAGCATCGCCGGCAGCACGTCGACGAGAAAGTCGCCGCCCACGGGCGCGCGCGCGAAGAGCGCGAGCCCGGCCGCGACCAGCAGCATGCCGGCCACGAGCGGCGGCTTGACGCCGAAGCGGAGGACGAGCTTCGCGGAGAGCCCGAGCGAGAAGGCGCCCATGATGAGGTTCGCGGGCAGGAACGCGAGCCCGACCTGGAGCGGGCTGTACCCGAGCACGAGCTGCAGGTAGAGGGCGGCGAGGAAGAACCAGGCGAACATCGCGGCCGCCCACAGGACGCCCACCACGTTCGCGGTGGAGACGTTGCGCAGCCGGAAGAGCCCGAGCGGGACGAGCGGCGCCGAGGCCATGGACTCCACGGCGAGGAAGGCGACGAGGAGCGCCGCCGCGGCGGCGAGCAGGCCGAGAGTGCGCCCGGTCGTCCAGCCCACCTCGTTCCCGTTCACGATCGCGTACACGGCGAGCATGAGCGAGGCCGTCACCGTCACCGCGCCGGCGAGATCGAGGCGCCCCTCGAGCGCCCTGCCGCCGCCGCCGGGGATGACGAGGAGCGAGGAGACGATGACCGCGATCCCGACCGGGACGTTCACGAGGAAGATCCAGTGCCAGTCCAGGAGGTCGGTGAGGACTCCGCCCGCGAGCACGCCGATCGAGCCGCCGCCCGCGGCCACGAACCCGATCACGCCCATCGCCTTCGCCCGCTCGGCCGGCTCGGTGAAGAGCGTCATGATCAGCGCGAGCGCGACCGCGGCCACGACCGCGCCGCCGAGGCCCTGCACGGCGCGAGCCGCGATCAGGAAGGCCTGCGAGGTGGCGACGCCGCAGGCGAGCGAGGCCCCGGTGAAGAGCGCGAGCCCGCCCAGGAAGAGGCGCCGCTGGCCGAACAGATCGCCGAGGCGCCCGCCGAGCAGGAGGAAGCCGCCAAACGTGAGCAGGTAGGCGTTCACGACCCAGGCGAGCGAGGTCTCCGTGAAGCCCAGGTCCTCCCGGATGGACGGCAGGGCGACGTTCACGATGGTGGCGTCGAGGACGATCATGAGATCGCCCAGGCACAACACCACGAGGGCGAGCCAGCGGCTGCGTGCGTCCAGGGTCATGCGCGTCCTCCTCCGGCGGTCGGGTCGTCTCCTCTCGAACGACTCAGACCGCCGGAGGCATCCCGACTCATCGGTCGCTCAGTCCGCGCCGGCCTGCATCGCCGCCAGGCGCCCCGAGCGGGCGTCCGCGCCCTCGTCGTCGTGGGGCGGCTCGATCGTGACCTGCGGCAGCAGCCGGTCGAGCCAGCGCGGGATGTACCACGTCTTCTCCCCGAGCAGGGTGAAGAACGCCGGCACGAGCGTCATGCGCACGACCAGCGCGTCCGTGAGGATGGCCACCGCGAGCAGGAGGCCGAACTCCTTCGAGATCCGGTCCTGCGTGAGGATGAACGCGGCGAAGACGGTGCCCATGATCAGCGCCGCCGCGACCACCACCCGGCCGATGGCCGCGATGCCGTGCTCGACCGCCTCCCGCGTGTTCAGGCCGTGCACGTGCTCCTCGCGGATCCGGCTCATGAGGAAGACCATGTAGTCCATGGAGAGCCCGAACAGGATCGCGAAGGCGATCGGCGGCACGAACGTCTCGATCGGCCCGGTCCGGTCGAGCCCGGTGAGCCCCATCAGGTAGCCCTCCTGGATGACGAGCGTGAGGACGCCGAAGCCGACGAAGGCGGAGAGGATGGTGGTGACGGCCGCGGTCAGCGAGACCACGATCGAGCGAAACGCCATCGCCAGCACGAGGAACGTGACGCCGACGATGTAGAGCAGGAAGAACGGCAGGCGCTCGTAGATGCGGTCGCCGATGTCCTTGAAGGCCGCGTTCAGACCGGACACGTAGACGGCGGCCTCGCTCCCCGCGGTGGCGGCGGGGACGACCTCGCCGCGGAGCCGGTCGACGAGCTCCGCGGTCTCCTCGTCCTGCGGCGCCGAGTCCGGCGTCACGAAGACGATGGCCACCGACTTCGCGTCGTTGAGCTGCGGCTCCCCGGCGGAGGCGACGCCGGGAAGGTTGCGCACCGCCTCGTACACGCGCTGCGGCGCCTGCTCGTCGCCGTTCACGTCGACGACGATCGGGATCGGACCGTTGAAGCCCGGCCCGAACCCCTCCGCGAGGAGGTCGTACGCTCGCCGCGCGGTCTGCTCGTCGGGCTGCGTGCCCTGGTCGGAGGCGCCCAGGCGGACGAGCGAGGAGGACGAGGCGAGCAGGAGCCCGATCACGAGCAGCACCGCGAAGAGCGGCTTGCGGTGGCGCGTGACGAAGCGCCCCCAGCGGCCGATCGGGGAGGTCTCGCGCGCGGCCTCGGAGTCGTCGAGCGGGCGCAGGAACGGGACCTTCAGACGGTCGACCCGGTGCCCGAGCTTCGCCAGCACCGCGATCAGCAGCGAGTTGGCGATGAGCACGGTCGTGAGGACGCCGAGCGCGGAGCCGATCCCCAGCTTGGTCACGAAGTCCAGCCCGAAGAGCGCGAGCCCGCTGACCGAGATCGCGACCGTGAGTCCGGCGAAGAGCACGGCGCGCCCCGCGGACGCGCCCGCCTCGGCCGCCGCGTCCACGGGCGGGAGGCCTTCGTGGATGAGCTGGCGGAAGCGCGTGACGATGAAGAGCGAGTAGTCGATCCCAACCCCGAGCCCGATCATGGACACGAGCAGCGGCGTGACCGTG
>DATLYU010000166.1:0-18351 GCA_035574435.1 Gaiellaceae bacterium
GCTGACGGGGGTCGGCGCCGTGCTGCACGCCGCCCGTGTGCGGCGCGGCTCGTCCGTCCTCGTCCTGGGCGCGGGCGGCGTCGGGCTCTTCTGCGTGCAGGGCGCGCGCCTCGCGGGCGCGGAGACGGTCGTGGTCGTCGACCCGCTCGCGGAGCGGCGTGCCCAGGCGCTCCGGCTGGGCGCGACGGCCGCGGTCGCGCCGGCCGAGCTGGAGGAGACGCTCGCCGACCTCGCGCCCGACGGGGCCGACTACGCCCTCGACGCCGTCGGCGACCCGGAGACCACGGCGACCGCACTCGAGCGCACGCGCAGCGGAGGCACCTGCGTGCTCGTCGGGCTTCCGGCGGCAGGCGCGCGCCTCGACCTCGAGCCGGCGCAGTTCGTGCGGCGCGAGAAGTGGTTGACCGGGACGATGTACGGCTCCGAGGACCCGGCCGTGGCGCTCCCGGCGCTGCTCGAGCGCGCGCGCGCGGGCCGGCTCGAGCTCGGCGGGCTGCTCGGCCCCGAGTACCCGCTCGAGCGCGTGAACGAGGCGGTCGAGGCCGCGCTCGCAGGCGCGCCGGGTAGGGTGCTCGTCCTCCCATGAGCCGCGCCGCGCCGAGCGAGCAGAAGACATGAGCGTCGAGCAGGTCGAGCGCCTGCGGGTCGCCTGGGTGGACACCGACGCGGGCGGGCGCATCCACTTCACGAACGCCTTCCGCTGGGCGGAGGTGGCCGAGACGAGCCTCATGCGCCGGCTCGGGATGCTCGAGGGCTGGGGCGACTACCCACGCAGGCACGTGGAGGCGGAGTTCCACCGCGTGCTCCGCTTCGACGACGAGTTCGACGTCCGGCTGCGCGTGGAGCGCGTCGGCCGCACGTCCATCACCTACGCCTGGACGCTCGAGCGCGACGGGGAGGTCTGCGTGAGCGGCCGCCACACCGTCGTGAACGTGGACCGCGACGGCCGCCCCGCACCGCTCCCCGACGAGGTGCGCGCGGCCCTCTCCGGCTAGCCCTCGGCCTCCCAGCGCTCGCGGTAGTCCTCGCGCACCGGGACGAAGACATCGAGGACGAGCGCGCCCTCAGGCCCGCAGTAGGCCGAGTGCTCGACGCCGCCGGGAAGCACGTAGGCCTCGAGCGGCCCCAGCTCGTACGCGGTGCCGTCCACGACGAGCGCCTGCATTCCCTCGAGCACGATCCCCAGCTGCTCGTGCGGGTGGCTGTGCAGCGGGACGGTGGCGCCGGGCTCGAAGCGGATGAGGTTGAGCATCCCGCGCTCCCCGAACAGCGGTCGCCCGGAGACGCCGGCGGCGAGCTCGAACGCGCGCGCGGCGTCGAGCGGTACGAAGCGAGGCTCCATGGACGCTCGATTATCGTTCGTTTCCATGACGGTCGTCGAGCTGCCGCTGCTCCGCCGCCAGGCGTACGTGGACGGGCGCTGGGTGGACGCGGACTCCGGCGCCACCTTCCCCGTCCACAACCCCGCGACCGGCGAGGTGCTGGCCGAGGTGCCGCGCCTGGGCGCGGCGGAGACGCGGCGGGCGATCGCGGCCGCCGAGCGCGCGCTGCCCGCCTGGAAGGCGCGACCCGCGAAGGAGCGTGCGCTCCTGCTCCGCCGGCTCGCCGACCTCATGCTCGAGCACCAGGAGGAGCTCGCCCGCCTGATGGTTCTCGAGCAGGGCAAGCCGCTCGCCGAGGCGCGCGTCGAGGTCGCCTACGCGGCCTCCTTCTACGAGTGGTTCGGGGAGGAGGCGAAGCGCGTGTACGGCGACACCATCCCGAGCCCCTGGCCGGACAAGCGCATCCTCGTGACCAAGGAGCCGGTGGGGGTGACGGGAGGGATCACGCCTTGGAACTTCCCGGCCGCCATGCCGACCCGCAAGTCCGCGCCCGCGCTCGCCGCCGGCTGCACGATGGTGCTGAAGCCGGCCGAGCAGACGCCGCTCAGCGCGCTCGCGGTGGCCGCGCTCGCCGAGGAGGCGGGGCTCCCGCCCGGCGTCCTCTCGGTGGTCACCGGCGCGGCCGAGGACGCCCCCGCGATCGGGCGGGAGCTGACCTCGAACCCGGTCGTACGCAAGCTCGGCTTCACCGGCTCGAACGAGGTGGGGAAGCTCCTGATGGCGCAGTGCGCTCCCGGCCTGAAGAAGATCTCGCTGGAGCTGGGCGGGAACGCGCCCTTCCTCGTCTTCGACGACGCCGACCTGGACGCGGCCGTGGCCGGCGCCGTCCTCTGCAAGTACCGCAACTCCGGCCAGACCTGCATCTCCGCGAATCGCATCCTCGTCCAGGACGGGATCTACGACGACTTCCTGGCCGCGTTCACCGACGCGGTCAGCCGCCTCAGGGTCGCGGACGGCTTCGCCGAGGGGGTGAACGTGGGCCCGCTGATCGACGAGCCGGCCGTGGAGAAGGTGGAGCGGCACGTCGCGGACGCGCTCGAGCGCGGCGCCGAGCTCGTGCTCGGGGGCGAGCGGATCGAGGGCCAGTTCTTCCAGCCCTCCGTGCTCGTGGACGTGAGCGCCGACATGGCGATGAGCTGCGAGGAGACGTTCGGCCCCGTCGCCGGCATCGCCCGCTTCGCGACCGAGGAGGAGGGGATCCGCCTCGCCAACGACACGCCCTACGGGCTCGCCGCGTACTTCTACGCGCAGGGCCTGGGCCGGGTGACGCGGGTCGCGGAGGCGCTCGAGGTCGGGATCGTCGGGATCAACACCGGCCTCATCTCGACCGAGGTCGCGCCCTTCGGCGGCGTCAAGGAGTCGGGCATCGGGCGCGAGGGCTCCTCGTACGGCATCGACGAGTGGCTGGAGCTGAAGTACTGGGCGGTGGGGGGGATCGAGGGCCCGTGATCGTCGAGCAGCGCGACTACCACGTGTACACGGGCCGCCTCCCGGAGCTCGTCCGGCTGTACGAGGAGGAGGGGATCCCGCTCCAGCAGGAGATCCTGGGCGGGCTCGTCGGCGCCTTCACGACCGACGTCGGGGCCCTCTCCACGTACACGACGCTCTGGCGCTACGACTCGTACGGCGAGCGTGAGGCGAGGCGCGCGCGCCTGCAGGCCGACGAGCGCTGGAAGGCGTTCCTGGCCAAGGTGCAGCCGCTCATGCACACGCAGCAGAACCGCATCCTCGTGCCCACCGCGTTCTCCCCGCTCCGCTAGCCATGGGCGCGCTCGCGGGCAAGGTCGCGATCGTCACGGGCGGCGCGCAGGGCATCGGGAAGGCGATCGCCGACGGCCTCGCGCGCGAGGGCGCGACCGTCGTCGTCGCCGACCTGAACCCGCCGGAGGGCGGCATCCGCGCCGACGTCTCCTCCGAGGATGACGTGGCTCGCATGGTCGAGGAGACGGTGGCGCGCCACGGCGGGATCGACATCCTGGTCAACAACGCCGGGCTGTACGCCTCGCTCGCCATGCGCCCGTTCACGGAGATCCCGCTCGAGGAGTGGCGGCGGGTGATGGACGTGAACGTCGCCTCCATGTTCCTCACCTGCCGGGCGGTCGTCCCCGTCCTGCGGGAGCGGGGCGGCGGGAAGATCGTGAACATCTCCTCGGGCACGCCGTTCCGCGGCGTCCCCTTCCTCCTCCACTACGTCACCTCGAAGGGCGCCATCGTCGCGTTCACGCGCGCGCTCGCCAAGGAGCTCGGCAAGGACGGCATCCACGTGAACTGCGTCGCGCCCGGCTTCACCATGTCCGACGGCGTGAAGGCGCATCCCGAGGTGATCGAGAAGCTGCGCGACGTGAGCGTGGCCGCACGCACGATCCAGCGCGACCAGGTGCCGGAGGACGTCGTCGGGGCGGTCGTCTTCCTGTGCTCGCCCGCGGCCGACTTCGTCACCGGTCAGACGATGGTCATCGACGGCGGCCAGTACTTCCACTGATCGTGTCTCGCCGGCCCGGCTTCCCGCCGGCGGGGCGGCCTTCCGCCGGGCGCGACGGCGCTCGCGTCGCGGTGCGACGCCCGGGTTCGCACGGCCGTACGGGGTTGCTCGATCCTGCGCCCGACGCCTCCGGACACGTCCTGGGGTCTGTCCCCTGGACATGTCCGGACCCGCTTGTGCAGGGGGCAAGCCTCTGGACATGTCCGCCGCGGCTCGCTTGCCCGACGGGCCGGCACTGCGCGGGTAGTCGATTGGCCCGAGCGCGAGTCCGCCGGCCCAGCTTTCGCCCGGTAGAGTCGGCCTCCGCGGGGCCTGACGGCGCCGGCTCCGGCGCGCGGGGCTCGGGGCGCCTGGCCGTACGAAACTGCACTGTCCTCCGCCTGCCGTTTGTGGACATGTTCAGGGGACAGACCCCTGGACAAAACTGCACTGTCCTCCGCCTGCCGTTTGTGGACATGTTCAGGGGACAGACCCCTGGACATGTCCTTCGCCCTCGCCTGTCCCGCTCGCCAGAGCCGCCCGCGAGCGCGGTCAGGCTGATCTCGACCGCGCCGGCCGAGCACGCGGTCGCGGGCGCGTCGTGATCCTCGCCCTCTCGCGCACGCGCCACGAGGCGCGCCACCGGGTCGAGCACGCGCTCGACGACGGCAGCGTGCTCGTCTGGGAGCTGCTTGCGGACGCGCCGCCGGATGCGCTCCTCGCGGCCGAGGTCGAGCTCGACGCCGCGCCGGCGTGGGTGGCGCGGCTCGACCGGGTGGACTTCCCGCCGGGCGGAGTCGCGTACCGTCACGTGCACCCCGGGCCGGGGATCCGCTTCCTCGTCGCCGGGGAGCTGACGATCGAGGCTCCGGAGGGCACGCGCACGTACCGGGCCGGCGAGGCCTGGTTCGAGGGCGCCGAGCACCCGGTGCTGGCGACGGCGGGGGAGGTGGAGACGGCGTTCGTCCGCGTCCTCCTCCTGCCGGCCGAGTGGGCCGGGAAGCGGACGATCCGCTACCTCGATCCGGCCGACGAGGCGCGCCCGAGGCTGCAGCGCGCGACCATCTTGCGCGAGGAGCCGGTCGAGCCGTGACGCGCACCGGTGGACAGCTCGTCGTGCGCCAGCTCGAGCTGAACGGCATCGACTTGGCCTTCTGCCTCCCGGGCGAGAGCTTCCTGCCCGTCCTGGACGCGCTCTACGACTCGCGGATCCGGCTCGTCACCTGCCGCCACGAGCAGGGGGCGGCGAACGCGGCGGAGGCCTACGGGAAGCTCACCGGGCGGCCGGGCGTCTGCCTCGTGACCCGCGGGCCGGGCGCGACGCAGGCGGCGGTGGGCGTCCACACCGCCCGCCAGGACTCGACGCCCATGCTGCTCCTCGTCGGCCAGGTGCCGCGCGCGTTCCGCGGGCGGGAGGCCTGGCAGGAGGTGGACTACGAGCGCGCGTTCGGGCCCCTGGCCAAGGCGGCGTGGGAGGTGAAGAGCGCTGCGGCGGTGCCGGAGGCGCTCGAGCGGGCGATCCGGACAGCCCTGTCCGGACGCCCCGGGCCGGTCGTCCTCTCCCTGCCCGAGGACGTGCTGGCCGAGGAGGCGGACGTCGCGGACGCCCCGCCCGTCACGGTCGAGCCGGTCGCGCCCGCGCCCCGCGACCTGGCCCGCCTGCGCGAGCTGCTCGCCGCGGCCGAGCGGCCGCTCGTGGTCGTGGGCGAGGGCGGCTGGACGGCGCAGACGGGCGAGGACGTGCTCGCCTTCTGCGAGGCCAGCCTGCTCCCGGTGGCCTGCGCGTTCCGCTGCCAGGACTTCGTGGACAACCGCTCCCGCTGCTACGCGGGCGTGCTCGGCGTGGCCATGGACGACCGCCTCGCCGCCCGCCTGCGCGACGCCGACCTCGTCCTGGCGGTCGGCGGGCGGCTGGGCGAGGTGCCGACGCGCCGCTACACGCTGCTCGAGCCGCCGCGGCCGCGGCAGACGCTCGTCCGCGTCCATCCCGACGCCGAGGAGCTGCGCAACGTGTGGGATCCCGAGCTCGCGATCCACGCCACCCTGCCCGCGTTCGCGGCCGCACTCCGCGCGCTCGCTCCCGTCGAGCCGCGCTGGCGGAGCTGGACGGAGGCCGCGCGCGCCGACTACGAGGCGAACCTGAGGCACGAGCCGATGGAGGGCCCGGTCGATCTCGGCGAGGTGCTGGCCGTGCTGCGCCGCCGGCTTCCCGAGGACGCCATCCACACGTGCGGCGCCGGCAACTTCACCGTGTGGGCGCACCGCTTCTCGGAGTTCCGGCACTTCGGCACGCAGATCTGCCCGCGCTCCGGCTCCATGGGCTACGGCCTGGCTGCGGGCGTGGCCGCGAAGCTCGTGCACCCCGAGCGCACCGTCGTCTGCTTCACCGGCGACGGCGACTTCGTCATGAGCTCGCCGGAGCTCGCGACCGCCGTCCAGTACGAGCTCCCGCTCCTCGTGCTGCTGGTCAACAACGGGATGTACGCCACCATCCGCATGCACCAGGAGCGGCACTATCCGGGGCGCGTGATCGGCACCGACCTCGTGAACCCCGACTTCCCCGCGCTCGCCCGCGCGTACGGCGCGCACGCCGAGCGCGTCGAGCGGACGGAGGAGTTCGAGGCCGCGCTCGAGCGGGCGCTCGCCTCCGGCCGGCCGGCGCTGCTCGAGCTGCCCGTCGACCCCGAGCGCATCAGCCCGCGCGTCCGGCTGAGCGCGCTGCGGGCGGGGCCGGGCTCGTGAGCCGCGAGGAGATCCGCGTCGCCGGGCTCGCCGAGCCGATCTCGCACTTCACGGACGCCGTGCGCGCCGGCGACCTGCTCTTCCTCTCCGGGATCGTGGCCGTGGACGGGGAGGGGACGCTCGTCGGCGACGACGACGTGGTCGCCCAGGCGCGGCAGGTGTTCGCCAACCTGGGCGTCGTGCTGGAGGCGGCCGGGTGCTCGTTCGCGGACGTGGTCAAGGTGACCGTGTTCCTGACCGACGTGGACGACCGGCCCAGGATCAACCCGATTCGGCAGGAGGTCTTCGGCGCCGCGCGGCCGGCCTCGACGCTCGTCGAGGTGCCGCGCCTCGCGGTCCCGGGCGCGAGGATCGAGGTCGAGGCGGTGGCGCTCTGCCCGCGGTGAGGGAGGACGTCTGGAACGCGTTCCTGACCCGTGTCGAGCCCGGGCGGGACGAGGGCGAGCGCCCGGGGCCGCTCTCCGGGCGCACCCTGGCTGTCAAGGACCTCTTCGACACCGCCGGCATCCGCACCACGTACGGGTCGCGCATCTACGGCGAGCACGTGCCGGAGCGCGACGCGGTCGCCGTGCGGCGGCTGCTCGACGCCGGGGCCGTGCTCGTGGGCAAGACCCACCTCCCCGAGTTCGCCTGGGGCGTCCTCGGCCAGAACCAGTGGTACGGCACCTGCCGCAACCCCGCGCATCCCGGGCGCACGACAGGCGGATCCTCCAGCGGCTCCGCGGCCGCGCTCGCCGCGGGGCTCTGCGACCTCGCGCTCGGCTCCGACACCGGCTGCTCCATCCGCCTGCCGGCCGCCTGCTGCGAGGTCGTCGGCCTCAAGTCGCAGTGGGGCCTCATCCCGCTGGACGGCTGCTTCCCGCTCTGCCCGACGCTGGACACCGCCGGCCCCATGGCCCGCACGGTCGAGGACGTCGCGCTCATGTGGTCGGTGCTCGCCGGCCGGCCGGTGCCCGAGCCGCGCCTCGCCGGGCTGACCGTCGGGCTGCTCCGACAGCCGCCGGGGATCGGCGACGGGCGCGCGACCGAGCGCAGCGACGCGGCCGAGGCCTGGGTCGCGGACCTCCAGCGGCTCGGCGCCCGGGTCGTGGAGGCGCGCGTGCCCGAGCCCTCTGCGAACACCTGGCCGCAGTTCCAGCACGAGGCGCTGCAGTCGCACGCCGCCACCTTCCCGAGCCGTGCGGACGAGTACTCGGACGTCATGCGCGTCAAGCTCGAGGCGGCCCGCCGCGCGACGCCGGAGCAGGTGGAGGCCGCGTACCGGGCGATCGCCGAGTGGCGCCGCTACGAGCCGGAGGTCGACCTGTACGTCAGCCCCTGCTACGCGATCGAGCTCCCGCCCGAGGACGCGGACGAGCTCGAGATCCGGCTCCCGCTCTCCTCCTTCCTGCGCTGGGTCAACCTGACCGGTTGGGCCGGCCTCGCCATCGGCAACATGCAGCTCGTCGCCCCCACGGACGAGATCGTGCTCGCCGCCGGCCTCGCCTGGGAGCGCCGGTGAGCGCGCGCGTTCGCTACGGCTTCATGCGGACCGCGCGGGTGACGATGTACGCGCCGAAGCTTGCGCACTCGCCTCTCGTGATCTGCCCGCGCATCGAAGGAGCTGCCGCCCCTGGAGAGCGTGGCGGTGAACGTCGCGATCGCGCGCGGGTGCCCGTCCCCGGGCGGCCACACGAGCTTCGCCCTCGGCAGGCGACGACCGTCGGCGGTTCCCGTCACGTAGCCGTCGACGCCCGAGTAGCAGAAGCCGCCTCCGAAACCCTTGTCGCTCACGTGCTGGAGGTCGAAGCGACCTGACACCCTCGGGCCCGTCTGCACGAGCTTTCCGTCTCTGAAGGGCAGCACGGCCTTCGAGGACGTAGTGCCGAGGCGCCACGTTCCCGGTCCAGGGGAAACGCGTCTGGCGACGCGCCGGCCGTTGCCGTGGCGACTGCTACCACCACGGCGCCGAGGTACGCGAGCACGAGCTGACGCGACTGACCGAGAGGCATCGCCGGGCTCCTATGCGACTCCCGTGCCTTCGGGCTCGAGGAGACTCGTAGCGTATGGCACGAACGCGGAGCGTCCAGCGCCCGCGACCCGATCGCGCGCTACTCGCCGCGGAACTCGGGCGTGCGCTTCTCGGTGAACGCCCGCACGCCCTCGCGGAAGTCGTGCGTCTGCTGGAGCAGCCCGTACGCGAGCCCCTCGAGCTCGAGCCCCAGCGGGAGCGGGCCCGAGTACGCGTGGTTGAGCACGCGCTTCGCCATGGCGAGCGCGAGCGGGGAGAGGCGGGCGAGCTCGTCGACGAGGCGCGCGACCGCGCCGTCCAGCTCCTCGGGCGGGACGACCTCGGTCACGAGCCCGAGCGCGAGCGCCTCCTCGGCCCCGATCCGGCGGCCGCGCATGATCGCGTCCTTCGCCCGGCCGAGCCCGATCAGGCGGGCGAGGCGCTGCGTGCCGCCGCTGCCCGGGATCATCCCGATCGTCACCTCGGGGAACGCGAGCTGGGCATCGTCGGCGGCCAGGCGGAAGTCGCAGGCGAGCGCGAGCTCGAGCCCGACGCCGAAGCAGTACCCGCGCAGCGCGGCGATCACCGGCTTGGAGCAGCGCTCGGGGGCGGCCACGTTGTCCGCGAGCCGCGAGACGTGCCACGGCGAGCGCTCCAGGAACCCGGGGATGTCGCCGCCGGCGGTGAACGAGCCGCCCGCTCCGGTCAGCACGACGAAGCGGACGGCGCCGTCCGCGTCGAGCTCCTCGAACACGGCCCGCAACTCGTCGCGCGCGGCCATGGAGACGCGGTTGAACTTGCCCGGGACGTCGAGCGTGATCGTGGCGACGCCGCGCTCGCCGTCGCGCTCCACCCGGAACCCGTCGTGCTCGCTCATGCCGGCTGCTCCATGCCCTCGCGCAGGATGCGCCGCAGGATCTTCCCAGACGGGCTCTTCGGCAGCTCGGGGACGAAGCGGTACTCGCGCGGGCGCTTGAAGCGCGCGAGCCGCTCCGAGGCCAGGCAGTAGGCGTCCAGGTCCTCGGCGGAGACACCCTCGTCGGCGACCACGTAGGCGACCACGCGCTGGCCCCAGCGGTCGTCCGGGGCGCCCACGATGGCCACGTCGCGCACCCCGGGTGCCCGCGCCAGCACGTCCTCCACCTCGACCGGGTGGATGTTCTCCCCGCCGGAGATGATCATGTCGTCCACGCGCCCGACCACCCACAGGTCGCCGTCCGCGTCGAGCCGGCCGACATCGCCCGTGTGGTACCAGCCGTCGCGGATCGCCTTCGCGTCCGCGTCCGGGCGGTTCCAGTAGCCCGCGAAGGCCTCGTCGGAGCTCATGTGGCAGAGGATCTCGCCCTCGCCCGGGGGGTCGAGCCGCAGGCGCGCGTTCAGGGCCGGACGGCCCGCGCAGCCGGGCTTCGCGCGCTGATCGCGGTGGACCGAGAAGGTGTAGATCTCCGTGGAGCCGTAGTGGTTCACGAAGACCTCCGGCTCGAACGCCGCCGCGACCGTCTCCGCGAGCGCCGACGTCATCGGCGCGCCGGCGTACGCGACCGTGCGCACGGAGGAGGTGTCGGCCGCCCCGAAGCGCGGGTGGTGGACGAGGTCGTAGTACAGCGTGGGCGCGAGGTAGAGCGCGCTGATCCGCTCCCGCTCGACGAGCCTGAGCGCCTCCTCCGGGTCCCACTGCGGCTGCGCCACATAGCAGCCGCCGACGAGCGAGGCCGCGAGCAGGGAGTGGATGCCCATCGTGTGGTAGAGCGGCATCACGCCCAGGGTGCGGTGGCCGTGCTCGAGCCCGTGCTGGACGATCTGGGAGAGGCCCGCCGCCCGCTCGGCCCGGTGGGAGCGCGGCACGCCTTTCGGCCGCCCGGTCGTGCCGGACGTGTAGAGCTGGATCGAATGGGCTGCCTCGTCCAGGGAGAGCGCGCCGGGATGCGCCGGGCCGTCGAGCGCACGCACCTCCTCCGGCTCGCGGAGAACGACGCGGGCGCCGCAGTCGCCGATGCAGTAGTCGAGCTCCTCCGCGCCCAGTCGGTGGGAGAGCGGCACGACGCACGCCCCGAGCCACTGGCAGCCCCAGTAGAGCTCCACCGTCTCCGGCTCGTTGCGCAGGACGCAGGCGACGCGGTCGCCCGCGCGCACCCCCAGCGCGGCGAGCGCTCCGGCGAGGCGGGCGGCACGCTCCCGCAGCGCCGCGTAGCTCAGCCGCGTCTCCGGCCCCACGAGCGCCTCCGCGTCCGGGGTGCGCTCCGCCGCGTACAGCAGGCTGAGCGCGAGGTTCATGCCCCGGCCACCTCCGCGATCGCATCCACGATCGGCGTGTAGCCCGTGCACCGGCAAAGGTGCCCCGCGAGCAGGTCCACGATCTCGGCCCGCGTGGGCGGGGTGGGGCGGGCGAGCAGCTCGTCGGCCGCCATCAGGATGCCGGGCGTGCAGAAGCCGCACTGGAGGGCGTGGTGCCGGTGGAACGCAGCCTGGAGCGGCGTCAGCTCCCCGTCCGCCGCCAGCCCCTCCACCGTCCGCAGCTCCGCGCCGTCCGCCTGCACGGCGAGGAGCAGGCACGAGCGGACGGCGGCCCCGTCGAGCTGGACGGTGCACGCGCCGCACACGCCGTGCTCGCAGCCGACGTGGGTACCGGTGAGGCCGAGCCGTCCGCGCAGGAGGTCGGAGAGGAGCAGCCGCGGCTCCACGTGCTCCTGGTACCGGCGGCCGTTCACGATCAGCTCGATCTCGATCATGCCGCCTCCGCCCGCTCGCGGGCCCGCGCGACCGCCCGCTCGACGAGCGCGCGCACGAGGTGCCGGAGGTAGCCGGGCGAGGCGTGGACCGTCCCCCACGGCGTCACCTGCGCGGCGGCCGACTCGCCGGGCGCCTCGGGATCGACGTCGAGCACGAGCGGGCGCTCGGCCACGGCGCCGACCGCCACGCGCAGCGCGCCGCCGTCCGCGTCCGCGAGCGCGCCCGCCGTGCATAGGGCGTAGTCGCCGTGCCGCTGGGCGAGCTCGACGAAGGCGGCGCCCGTGCCGGGTGGCAGGAGCGGCCAGCGCGTCTCCACGACGAGCTCGTCGGCGGCGAGCGCTGTCGTGTACGGGCCGAGGAAGAAGTCCCGGGCGGCGATCTCCCGCTCCCCGCGGACGGAGCGGGCCCGCACCGACCCCTCGAGGAGGACGAGGCAGAGAGGGAGCTCGGCGGCGGGATCGGCATGCGCGACCGAGCCGCACACGGTGCCCCGGTTGCGCGTGGCGACGTGGCCCACGTGGGCGAGAGCCTCGGCGAGCAGCGGGTGCTCGTGCAGACGGGGATCCGCCTGCCTCGCGGTCGCGCCCACCACGAGCGCACCGTCCGCTCGAGCCACGTTGTCAAGGTCGAGAACACGATTGATGTCTACCAGCGCGTCCGGACGGAGCAGGCGCATGCTCAACGCGGGCACGAGGCTCTGTCCCCCGGCGATGACCTTCGTCTCGCGCTCTCCGGCGGCGAGCGCCGCCGCCGCCTCCTCGAGCGACTCCGCGCGCACGTAGGCGAAGGGCGCGGGCTTCACGAGAGCAGCTCCCAGACGCGCCCGGGCGTGAAGGGCGGCTCGACGTCGTCCCGCCCGAGGGCGTCCGCGACCGCGTTCGCGATCGCGGCAGGCGCGCTCATCGTGGTGCCCTCGCCGAGGCCCTTCGCGCCGAGCGGGAGGAACGGCGAGGGCGTCTCCCGATGCCGAAGCCGGGGGGTCGGCAGGTCGGGGGCGGTGGGGCACAGGTAGTCCACGAACGAGCCCGTGAGCAGCGTGCCCTGCTCGTCCCACACGTGCCGCTCGAAGAGCGCGGCCGCCACCCCGTGCGCCAGTCCGCCGCGCACCTGGCCCTCCGCGAGCAGGGGGTTCAGGAGGCGTCCGGCGTCGTGCACGCTGACGTAGTCGAGCAGCCGCACGCGCCCGGTCTCCCGCTCTACCTCGACCACCGCCACGTCGGCGACGAAGCCGTGCGCCGCGGAGGAGGCCACGCGATCTCGATCGTCGGGCGGGAGCAGGTTCGGCGCCGCGTAGTACGCCGTCACGCTCAGGCCGGGCTCGAGGCCGGGCGGCAGCGACTCGGGGTTCCAGTGGACCGTCCCCGCGACGCGCCGCAGCGACGCCTGCTCGTCGCCCAGGTGCTCGCGCACGGCGGCGACCTTCTCCGCCAGGCGCTCCGCAGCCAGCGCCGCCGCCGCCGCCCCGACTCCCGAGAAGCGCGACGAGTAGTTCCCGGAGGACACGGTCCAGGGCGAGGTGGCCGTGTCCGACTCGGACAGGACGGTCACGTCGGCAGGCTCGATCCCGAGACGGTCGGCGACGACCTGGGCCACCACCGTGCGGTGCCCCTGCCCCTGCGGCGTCGTCGCCAGCCGGACGGTGACGCCTCCGAGCGGCGAGACGGAGATCGCGCAGCCCTCGGCGTTCCCGGATTTCGGCAGCCCGCGAGCCTCGGCCGGCTCGGCCAGGGTGATGTAGCCCATGTTCGAGACGGACGGCTCCACCACGCAGGCGAGCCCGACGCCGACCAGGCGCCCCTGCGCGCGGGCGGCGGCCGCTTCGGCGACCCGCTCCCCGTAGCGGGCGAGCTCGAGCGCGTCCGCGAGGCAGCCCTCGTAGTCGCCGGAGTCGTAGAGGGCGCCCGCCGGCGTCTCGTAGGGAAAGTCGTCCGAGCGCACGAGGTTGCGCTGCCGCAGCTCGGCGGGGTCGAGGCCGAGCCGGCGCGCGGCCACGTCCAGCGTCCGCTCGAGCGCCAGGTAGAGCTGGGGGCCGCCGAAGCCGCGGTTCAGCCCGCTCGGCAGGGTGTTGGTGAGGACGACGCGGTTGCGGGCGGCCACGTGGCGGACGCGGTACGCGCCCGAGAGCGAGCCCTGCATCCGGTAGAGCGTCGCCGGCTCGGGCGCCCGCACGTACGCGCCGACGTCCTCGATCGCGTCGTAGCGGAGCGCGAGCAGCTCGCCGTCCGCGGCGAAGCCGGCCTCGACCTCGGTCACGCGCCCGGTGGAGGCGGAGCTGGCCGCGAGGTGCTCCAGGCGGTCCTCCGTCCAGCGCACGGGGACGCCGAGCTTGCGCGAGGCGAGCCCCATCAGCACCACGTACTGGAACACGGCCGCCTTGACGCCGAAGGAGCCGCCCGAGTCGGGCGGCGTGAGGAGGCGGAGCTTCGCGCCCGGGAGCCCGAGCGCGGCCGCCGCGACCGCGTGCAGGGTGAACGGCCCCTGGAAGTTCGCCCAGGCGGTGAGCGATCCCTCCGCCCGGTTCCAGTCCGCGACCACGACGTAGCACTCCACGGGCGTGCAGCTCCAGCGCGGGAAGCGCACCCGGTGACGGACGACGACCTCGGAGGCGGCGAGGGCGGCCTCGACGTCTCCGTAGGCGAAGGAGCGGTCGGAGACGCAGGCGCCCGTCTCGGCGGCCGCGACCGGGTCGAGGACGGGCGGCAGCGCCTCGTACTCGACGTCCACGAGCTCGAGCGCGTCCTCGGCGACGTAGCGGTCGCGGGCGACGACGACGGCGACGGGCTCGCCGGCGTAGCGCACGACCTCGTGCGCGGCCGCGTACTGGGGCACGGGCGAGTCGATGCCGGCCGGGAAGGGGCGCGAGAGCGCCACCACGTCCGCGCCGGTGAGGACGCCGACCACGCCCGGGTGCTCGAGCGCGCGCGACGGGTCGAGCCGGACGATGCGCGCGTGGGCGAGCGGCGAGCGCAGCACGGCGGCCTCGCGCGCGCTCGCGACGGGGGCGAGGTCGTCCAGGAAGCGGCCCTCGCCGCGGAGCAGGGGCTCGTCCTCCAGGCGCGGGAGGGGGCGGCCCAGCCACGGCTCGACGGCGGCCTTCACGCCCACGCGCCTACCTTAGAGCTTTCGGCCGTGCGGCTCGCAGGCCTCCGGCCGCTCGCGGTGCGCGACCTAAGATCGTCCCGTGGCCGGGCTCCGCGATGACCTGCGCGCGCTCCTCGAGGCCGTCCGGCGCGGCGAGGCGACGCCCGAGGACGCGCTCGAGCGGCTCGCCTCGCTCCCCTTCCGGGACCTCGGCTTCGCGCGCGTGGACGTGCACCGGGAGCTTCGGCAGGGCGCCCCCGAGGCCGTGCTCGGCGACGGCAAGACGCCCGAGCAGGCGGCGGCGATCGTGCGGGCGCTGCTCGAGGGCGGTGCGGGCAGCGTCCTCGTCACCCGCGCGGGCGAGGAGCTGCGCGCCGCAGTGCGTGCGGTCGCGCCGGAGGCGGAGGAGGACGCGCTGGCCCGCTGCGTATGGGTCGCGCGCGGCGTGCCCGAGCCGAGAGGGCTCGTGGTCATGATCTCGGCGGGCACCTCCGACCGGCCGGTGCTGCGGGAGGCGCAGATCCGCGCGGAGCTGCTGGGCACGACCGTCGCCGTGCACGAGGACGTCGGCGTGGCCGGCATCCACCGGCTCGCCGGCGCGCTGCCCGACCTCGAGCGCGCCGACTGCGTGGTGGTCGTGGCCGGGATGGACGGGGCCCTCGCGAGCGTCGTCGGCGGCCTCGCGCCCGGCCCGGTGATCGGCGTGCCGACGAGCGTCGGCTACGGCTCGGCCGAGGGCGGGCGGACGGCGCTGCAGTCCATGCTCGCCTCGTGCGCCGCCGGGCTGGCGGTGGTGGGCATCGACGACGGGCTGGGGGCGGGGACGATCGCGGCCCGCATCGCCAGGGGCCGCGCGTGAGGCTCCTGTACCTCGACTGCGTGGGCGGGCTCGCTGGCGACATGCTGCTCGCCGCGCTGCTGGACGCGGGCGCGGACGTCGAGCGCCTGCGGGCCGTGCCCGGCGAGCTGGGCCTGCGCGAGGTCGGCGTTGCCGTCGAGCGCGTCGAACGCCAGGGCATCGGCGCCCTGCACGTCCGGGTGGAGGCGCCGGAGGAGCACGAGCACCGCGCCTACCGCGAGCTCCGGCGGCTCGTCGCCGGGTCCGGGCTGCCCGAGGGAGCGCGCGAGCGCGCCCTCGCGACGTTTGCGCGCCTGGCCGAGGCCGAGGGCGCGATCCACGGCGTGCCGGCCGAGGACGTGCACTTCCACGAGTTGGGCGCGGTGGACACGCTCGTCGACGTGTGCGGCGCGCACGTCCTGCTCGCCGAGCTCGGCGTGGAGCGGGTCGCCTGCTCGCCGCTCCCCGTGGCGCGCGGCCTCGCCCGCGCGGCGCACGGCGTCCTGCCGCTGCCGGCGCCGGCCACGCTCGCGCTGCTCGCGGGCGCTCCGCTCGTCGGCGTGGAGACCGAGGCCGAGCTCGTCACCCCGACCGGCGCGGCGCTCGCGGCCACGCTCGTCGAGGAGTGGGGTCCGCTACCACCGCTGACGCTCGAGCGCGTCGGCTACGGCGCGGGCACGAGGGACCTGCCCGACCGCCCGAACGTCGTGCGCGTCCTCCTCGGCGCGGCGGAGACACGGCCGGCCGGGCGGGCGCTCCTGCTGGAGACGAACCTGGACGACCTCCCGCCCGAGCTCGTGCCGGACGCGGTCGAGCGCTGCTTCGCGGCCGGCGCCCTCGACGTGTGGACGGTCCCGGCGACGATGAAGAAGGGACGGCCCGGGTTCGTGCTCTCCGCGCTCTGCCGGCCGGGGGCAGAAGGCGACGTGGCGCGCGCGCTGCTCGAGGAGACGACCGCGCTCGGCGTGCGCGTGACGCCCGTCGATCGCTACGAGCTCGAGCGGGAGGAGCGCACCGTCGAGGTCGCGGGCGGCAGCGTGCGGGTGAAGGTGGGGCTCCTCGAGGGGCGGGTCGTGAACGTCGCCCCCGAGCACGACGACTGCGCCGCGCTTGCCCGCAGCACGGGGCGATCCGTAAAGTCGGTGTGGGCCGAGGCGCTCGCCGCCGCCCAGGACCGATGACGAGGATCGAGCAGCTCGAGTGCCGCATCCGCTCCCTGGAGAGCTGCGTGGTCGCGTTCTCGGGGGGCGTGGACTCGTCGCTCGTGGCCGCGCTCGCTGCGCGTGCGCTCGGGGAGCGGGCGCTCGCGGTCACCGCGGTCTCCCCGGCGCTCGCGAGCGGGGAGCTCGCGGGGGCGCGCGAGGTCGCGCGGACGATCGGGATCGCCCACGAGACGATCACGACCGCCGAGCTCGCGCGCGAGGGCTACCGCCGCAACGAGCGCGACCGCTGCTACCACTGCAAGACGGAGCTCTACGACCGGCTGGCCGCGCTCGCCGCCAGGCGCGGGTACCGGGTCGTCCTCTCGGGCGCGAACGCCGACGACGTCGGCGATTGGCGCCCCGGCCTGCGCGCGGCCGAGGAGCACGGCGTCGTCCACCCGCTGCTCGAGCTCGGCGTGGGCAAGGCGGAGGTGCGCGCGCTCGCCCGCGCGCTGGGCGTGCCGAGCGCGGAGAAGCCGGCCTCCCCCTGCCTCGCCTCGCGCATCCCGTACGGGACGGCGGTGGAGCCGGCGGTGCTGGCGCAGATCGACCGCGCCGAGCTCGCGCTCAAGGCGCTCGGCTACCGCGTCCTCCGCGTGCGGCACCTGGGCGCGCGCGGGCGGGTGGAGCTGGCCGCCGAGGAGCTGCCGCGCGCGCTCGCGCCGGACGGCCGCGCGGCGGTCGTCGCGGCCGTGCGCGGCGCGGGGTACGCGGAGGTGGAGATCGCCGAGGAGCCCTTCCGCTCCGGCTCGCTGAACGCCTCCTTCACGCGCCGGCTGGCCGTCGCCGGCTGAGCCGCGCGGCGGAGCCGCACGGCGGGCACGGGCGACGCTCGTGCAGGAGACCGAGCCGCGCCACCCCTGGGAGTGGTGTACGAACGCGCGAAAGCGGGTAGCCCCGCGCGCAGAGCACTGCGTCCGTCCCTGCGCGAAAGGAGAACCGCCATGCGCATGTCCTCGCCCCTCCGCTCGGCGCTGGCCGCGGCGACCACGCTCGCGCTCGCCGCGCTGCTCGCCGCGACCGCCGGCGCGACCCACGCGGAGCCCGTGCCCGTCCAGCTCGTCCGGGTCGCCGTCGCCACGGACGCCGAGCGAGACCGGCTGACGAGCCTCGGGCTCGACCTGACGGAGCACGGCGGCCCCACGTACGTCGAGGCGGTGCTGCACTCGACCGCCGACGCTGCACGACTGCGCGACGCCGGCTTCACGTGGACCGTCACGATCCCCGACCTCGGACTGCGCGAGCTGCAGATCAACGAGCTGAACGCCGCGTACGCCGCCTCCACCTCCGTCTCCCCGCTTCCCTCCGGACGCGACGCCTACCGCACGCTCGCCGACTACGAGGCCGACCTGCGGGCGCTCGCGGCGCAGAACCCCGGGCTCGTGCGGCTCTTCAGCGCCGGCCGCTCGCTCGAGGGCCGCGAGCTCCTCGGCGTCGAGATCAGCGACGCCGTCGAGTCGACCACGGACGGCAAGCCCACGTTCCTGATCATGGGCCTGCACCACGCGCGCGAGTGGCCCTCGGGCGAGCACACGCTGGAGCTCGCAATCGACCTGGCGAAGAGCTATCGCGCCGGCGAGGCTCGCATCACGGGCCTGCTCAAGCGGGCGCGCGTCCTCGCGCTCCCGGTCGTGAACCCGGACGGCTTCGAGCAGTCGCGGAAGTGGGGCGCGCTCGTGGACGTCCGCGAGATCGACCAGGGCGGCACCGTCACCATCCTCGGCAACCCGGGGAACGCGTACAAGCGCAAGAACTGCCGCGTCGCGGACGGCCAACCCACGCCACCGGGCGCGTGCGAGCTCTCGAGCCCGGGCGGGTACGGCGCCGGGATCGACCTGAACCGCAACTACGGCGGCCTGTGGGGCGGTCCGGGCGCGTCGGACGTGTTCGCTCACCCGACCTACCGCGGGGCGGGGCCGTTCTCG
>DATLYU010000167.1:0-14642 GCA_035574435.1 Gaiellaceae bacterium
GCCTCGGCGAGCCCGCCGCCGTGCCGCTCGCCCTGCTCGTCGCGTTCGTCCTCCAGCTCGCGGCCACGCCCGCTGCGAACGTCGTCTCCCGCCGCCTGGAGGCGGAGGCGGACTGGCGCGCCCTCGAGCTGACGCGCGACCCGGCCGCGTTCGAGCGGCTCCTGGCCGGGTTCGCGCAGACGTCGCTGCGCGACCCCGACCCGCCGCGCGCCGCGCAGCTCCTCCTCGGCACCCACCCCTCGCTCGCCGAGCGCGCCGCCCTCGCGCGAGCCTGGGCCGACCGGCAGGCTAGGTGAGCGTGTACTCGGGGCCCGAGCCGCCCTCGGGCGGGGTGAAGCGGCCGCCCTTGGCGGTGATCGCGCCGCACTGGACGCAGTTCGAGGGCGTGACGGTCACCGAGACCATGCCCTCGCCGAGGTCGGCGCCCACCTCGTACACGTGCGCGGGGCACATCCAGGCCCAGGCCTCGGCCACCGGCCGGCGCACGCGCGTGGCGACTTTCAGGTGGTTCGGCTGGTCGTCGCGCGTGCGGTTTCCCGATGCGAAGACGGAGGAGAGCTTGTCGAAGACGTACTTCCCGTCCGGCTTCGGGTAGCGGGCGGCGCGGCCGCTCTTCAGGAGCGGCGCGGCCGCGTTCGGGTGGGTCGGGAAGCGGAAGCCGGGGACGCGCCCCTTGGTCACGGTCATCATGCTCGCGAGCGCCCCTCCCACCCAGAAGCCGTGGTCGAACGCCTGGCGCATGTTCCGCACCTCGTACAGCTCGCGCCAGAGGCGGCTCGCGCGGAGCGCCTCGCCGTAGGAGTCGAGCGCCCCCACGCGGCTCGGCACCTCCCCGCGCTGCAGCGCCCGGAACGCCGCCTCGGCGGCCAGCCGCCCGGACTCGATCGCGTAGTGCACGCCCTTCAGGCGCGGCACGTTGACGAGGCCCGCACCCTCGCCCACGAGGAGCAGGCCCGGCGCGGTGAAGCTCCGCGGGAGCGAGTAGTAGCCGCCCTCCGTGATCGTCTTCGCGCCCCAGGCGACCCGCTCGCCGCCGGCGAGGATCTTCCACACGAGCCGGTGCGTCTTGAACTCCTGCAGCACGTCGTGCACCGAGAACTCGACGTCGCGCGCCTCCAGCCCCGCGACGAAGCCGACCGAGACATGCTCCTCGCCCATCGGGTACACGAACGAGCCCCCGAACTCGCCGTAGGCGGCGAACGTCCGCAGCGGCCAACCCATCGTGTGCACGATGCGCCGCAGGGGCCGGGGGACGCGCCACACCTCCTTCACCCCCAGGGCCCAGATCTGCGGGTTCTCGCCGTGCAGCCCGAAGTGGTCGAGCGCGGCGCTCGTCAGCAGCCCCTGCGTGCCCTCGGCCAGCACGGTGAGCGGCGCGACGACGTCCGAGCCGGGCTCGAACGTCGGCAGCGGCTCGCCCGCGCGTCCGCGGCCGCGGTCGCCGGTGCGCACGCCGACGACGCGCCCGTGCTGCACGAGCAGCTTGGCCGCCGCGGTCTCCGGCAGGACGGCGACGCCGAGGGCCTCCGCCTGCTCGGCGAGGAAGCGCCCGAGCGCGGACAGCGACACGATGTAGTTGCCGTGGTTGCGCATCGTGGGCGGCGGCGGGATGCGGAAGGCCGAGCGGCGGGTGAGGACGTACACGGCCTCGCCGGGCACCTCGCCGTAGGTGGGGATGTCGGCCATGGTCAGGCGGCCGCGGAAGAGCGCGCGCAGCGGCCCCGGGTCGACGATCGCGCCCGAGAGCAGGTGCGAGCCCGGCTGCTTGCCCTTCTCCAGCACCGCGACCGGCACCTCGCCCAGGCGCTCGCGCACCTCCGGGTGCTCCTCGAGCAGCTGCCCGAGCCGGATCGCGCACGCCAGCCCTCCGGGCCCGCCGCCCACGATCAGGACGCCGACCTCGATCCGCTCCTCCGGCGGGTCGGTGGGTGCGCCGATCGCGTCCGTGGGCGCGAACTCGGGCGGGAAGTCGATCGGCCGGGCCACGGCGTGCGCTCAGCCGCGCGAGCGGACGAGCTCCGTCAGCTTCGGGACGATCTGGTGCAGGTCGCCGACCACGCCCAGGTCGCAGAAGTCGAAGATGGGCGCGTTCGGGTCCTTGTTGATGGCGACGATCGTCCCCGAGCCCTGCATGCCGACCTTGTGCTGGATGGCGCCGGAGATGCCGCAGGCGACGTAGAGCCGGGGCGAGACCGTCTTCCCGGTCTGCCCGACCTGCGTCGCGTACGGGTACCAGCCGGCATCCACGACCGCCCGGGTCGCGGCCACGGCGCCGCCGAGCGCCGCCGCCAGCTCCTCGAGCAGCGAGAAGGCCTCCGGCGAGCCGAGCCCGCGCCCGCCCGCGACGATCACGTCCGCGTCCTCGATGGACGGCCCGCTCGCCGCCTCCTGCGTCTGCTCCACGAGCGTCGCCTGGGTGGAGAAGTCGGACGGCTCGAAGGAGAACTCCTCGACCGCCGCCTCGCCGCCGCTCTCGACCGGGTCGAACGCGCCCGAGCGCACGAGCGCGAGCCGCGGCGTCCCCTTCCACCCCACCTCCACGAGCACCGTGTCGCCGAGGGCCGGCCGCCTGCCGACGAGCTCGTCGCCCTCGAGCGCGAGCTCGGTCAGGTCCCAGTTGAGCCCGGCCTCGAGGCGCGCGGCGAGGCCGGCCGCGACGTCGGCGGAGAGGACGGAGGAGCCGAAGAGAACCGTGTCCGCGCCCGTCTGCTCGACGAGCGCCGCGAGCGCGTCCACCCTCGGCTGCGGGAGCGGGGCGGCGAGGGCCTCGTGCTCGCTCGCATACGCCTTCGCGGCCCCGAAGGCGCCGGCCCGCGCGGCCAGCTCGCGCGCCCCCGGCCCGAGCACGACGCCCGCCGCCTCGCCGAGCGAGGCGGCCTTCGAGAGCACGCCCAGGCTGCCCTTCTCGAGCTCGCCGCCGTGGTGCTCGAGGAAGACGAGCGCGTTCACAGGAGCCTCCGCTCGGCGAGGAAGGCGACGATCTTCTCGGCGGCGCTGCCGTCGTCCTCGATCTTCAGGGTGTCGCCGCGGGAGGGCGGCGGGCCGAGCTCGCGCACGACGGTCCGCGAGCCCGCCTCCCCGACCGCCTCCGCGCCGAGGCCGAGGTCGGCGAGGGAGAGCGTCTCCTGCGGCTTCGTCTTCGCGCCCATGATTCCCTTGAGCGAGGGGTAGCGCGGCTCGTTGATCGCGTCCGAGACCGCGACCACGGCGGGGAGCGACACCGAGATGACGTCGTAGCCGTGCTCCGTCTGGCGCTTCCCCCTGAGCGACCCGGCCTCCACGGTGAGCTCGGCCGCCTGCGAGAGCACCGGCCGGCGCAGCCGCTCGGCGACGGCCGCCCACAGCACCGCCCCGTCCGAGTCGCTCGCCGCCTGCCCGAAGAGGACGAGGTCGGCCTGCTCGCGCTCGAGCACGGCCGCGAGCACGCGGCTCGTGGCGAGGAGGTCGGAGCCGGCGGCCGCGTCGTCGCTGACGAGGACGGCCCGGTCGGCCCCCATGGCGAGCCCCTTGCGCAGCGATTCGATCGCCTTCGGGGGCCCGAGGGAGACGAGCACCACCTCGCCCCCATGCGCCTCCTTGATGCGGAGCGCCTCCTCGACCGCGTTCAGGTCGGTCGGGTTCGCCGTCGCCTCGCCGGAGCGGTCGAGCCGCTTCGTCGCCGGGTCGATCCGCTTGTGCACGGTCGCGTCGGGGACCTGCTTGACGCAGACGGCGATCTTCATCGGCCGGGACTCTATCGGCGCCTCTCCGGGCTCCGGCGGGCAACCGCCTGGCAGGAGGTCTGCTAGCCTCCGGCCCTTCGAGCGCGCACCGGAGCGCACGTCTATGGGACGCCACCGGACGACAGCCCGAGGGATGCTTCTCCCCCTCCTCACCGCCGGCCTCGCCGCCGCGATCCTCGCCGCGCCGTCGCCGGGCGGCCGCGACCACGCCTCCCCGGCCGTCCCGCGCCTCGTCTTCCCGCTCGTCGCGAGGACGGCGCTCTGGGACAACTACGGAGATCCGCGCGGCAACGGCCGTCACGAGGGCATCGACCTGGAGAACCCCTGGCGCGCGCCGGTCGTCGCGGTCGAGGCGGGGCGCGTGCAGTACGCGACGTCCGGGCTCGGCGGCTGCATGCTCTACCTGTACGGGCGCAGCGGCACCTCGTACATGTACATCCACCTGAACGACGACCTCACGCCCCGCAACGACGGCCGGGGCGGCTGCAGGCAGGACGTCGCGTACGCGGTCCCGGACGGCGCCCGCGTGGCGGTCGGCGAGCAGGTCGCCTGGAACGGCGACTCGGGCGACGCCGCAGGCAACCCGCACCTGCACTTCGAGGTGCACCCGCACGGCGGGGCGGCGGCGAACCCCTTCCGCCACCTGCGCCGGGCGCAGCGCCCGCTGTTCGCAGCCCGCCCGGGCCAGCCGTTCAGCCTCGGTCTGCGCGGCCGGCTGGTGGAGGCGAGCGAGGTGGCGGTCGTGCTGGACGTCGAGCGCGTCCGCCACTACCCGGGCGGCCGCTGGCTGGACGTCGAGCCGCGCCGGGTCGAGCTCGCGCTGCCCACGGAGGCGCTCGCCGCGAGCACCGAGCTGGCCGCCGGCCTCGCCCGGCTACGACCCAAGGCCCCGGTCACGGTCTTCACCGCGAAGGAGAAGGCGACGCGCGGCGCCGTGGTCGGGGCCGCAAGGGCGCTGATCGTGGGCAGCGTCTCGCAGTAGCCGCGGGTCGCAGCGGCAGCACCACTCCTCCCCGTCTTCGACCTACGCTGAGAGCGTGCGCGGACACGCCCTGACGGCCCGTCTGCACCGGCACGACATCGCGACGCTCGCCTCGCTGGGAGCCTACGCCGCCCTCGCCGGGCTGCTCGTCGCGACGAGGCTCGTGGGGCTGGACCGCGGCTTCTGGCACGACGAGATCGTGACGCTCAGGGAGTACGTGCGCGAGGGACCCGGACAGATCCTGGCCGGCCCGTACGTCCCGAACAACCACGAGCTCTTCAGCCTGCTCGGCTGGGCGACGAGCGCACTCGTCGGCGAGTCGGAGCTCGCGCTGCGGCTCTGGTCCGTGCTCCCGTTCCTCACCGGAGCGCTTCTCGTCACGGCTTGGCTCGACCTGCGCGTCGGGCGGCTGGCCGGCCTCCTCTTCCTCTACTTCGTCGTCGTCTCCCCGCTGCTGCTCGACGTCACGCGGCAGGCGCGCGGGTACGGGCTCGCGTTCCTGGCGATGGCCGTCCTCGTCGTGGCCGCGCTCGAGGCCGACCGGCACGCGCGGCCCGCGGCGGTTGTCGCCCTGGCAGGCGCGGGTCTCGTCGGCACGCTGACGCTGCCGAGCTTCCTGCCGGCCTTCCTCGCCACGGCGGGAGCGCTCGCCCTGCAGGCTCGCCTTCGCCGCAGGGTCGCGCTGGCGACCGCCGCCGTGCTCGTGCTCGGCGCCGCCTGGTACGCCCCCCATGTCGGGAGCATCCGGGAGAGCGCAGGGCAGGACCTCGGCGCCGCCATCCATCCGCTCGGCCTGCCGACGGCTCCGTTCGACCAGGTCCTCATCCCCGCCTACCTCGGGATCGACGGTGGGGTCGTCCTCTTCGACGCGGCGTGGCTGCCCGCGATCCTGGTTCCCGCGCTCCTGGTGGGATCGAGCCCCCTGCTCAGGAGCGCGAGGACGGCGCTCCTCGTGTGCTCCGGCGTCGGGGCGACGCTCGGCGTCGTCTGGGTCGCCAGGATGCACGCCGTCCCCCGCTTCTGGACGTTCCTCCTCGTCCCGCTGCTCGTGCTCCTGGCCACCGGCACCGCGTCGGTGCTCGCCCGCCTCGGGACGCGGCGCCCGGCGATCGCGCGTTCCGTCCTCGCCGTACCGCTCGTGATCGTCCTCCCGCTCGCCCACGCGGAGACGATCCGCGAGATCGTCCAGCTTCCGCGCGAGGCGCACAGGGACGCCGCCGCGTTCGTCCGCTCCGCGGTCCCCGACGACGTGCCCGTGCTCGCCTACCAGACGCATCCCGGGGATACGGCCTTCTACCTCGGTCGGCCCGTCGTCCCCGCGCAGCGTCCGCATGAGGTCGTCGCGCGGCTGTGCGGGAGCTCCGAGCCCATCGTGGTCGTCGAGCAGCCGTGGGTCTTCCCCCCGCTCGCCCCTCCCTGCGCCTCCGAGCAGGGCGTCCGGAGCGCACGCTTCCCGCAGTACGCCCGTGGCGGCGAGATCCGCGTGTGGATCGCGGGGCCGCGCTAGGCCTGCGGCGGGAGGAACCAGACGTCGACGCGGCCGCCCCGGGCGTACTGCTCGAACGCGAAGTGACGCGTCCCGGGACGCCGCAGGCACGAGAAGGACTTCGCGTCCAGGCGCCAGGCCTCCATGACGACCACGGCCGGCCCCGACCCGGAGCACGCCGCCGCCGCGTCCTCGCGAGTGACCACCCACGTCACCGGGCGCGCGAGGTGGAACTCGAGGTCGTGGGGATACGGCAGGTGGGCGAGCACGGGCCCCCGAGGGGGCGACTGGGCTCGGATCGCGGAGGCCGCCTCTCGGAGCGCCTCGCGTGGCAGGCGCGGGATCTCCACCAGACGGGGGCCCGACGCGAGCGCGACGGCCAGGAGGGCGGCGAGGGCGACGGCCCAGCCCGGGACGGCGGAACGCGAGGGCGGGCGCGCGAGGAGCGCGGCGATCCCGGTGGCGACGAGGACGAAGAGCGGTACGAGGAGGAAGCTGAAGAAGCGGGGCATGACCGGGGCGCCGGCCGCCCAGAACGCGAGCACGGAGGCGGCGGGCCCCCCGACCAGGACGAGCGCGGGCCGCGGGTCGCGCACGAGCGGGCTCGCGACCATGAGCGCGGCGAAGACGAGCGCCGCGACGAGGGAGGCGGCGCTCGGGCGGACGAACGACTCGTCGATCATCGTCAGCGCCGGAATCAGGATCTGGTCGAGCGGGGCGCTGGCCAGCCACGCCCCCTCGATGCGAGCGCCGTACTCCTGCCGGGCCCCCGCGAGGAGGTCGTCCAGGTGCGGAGACCACCAGAGGGCGGCCAGGGCCAGCGCGAGCGACTGTCCGACGACGACCCGCACCCGCAGCGCGGAGCGGGTCGCGAGGACGGCGCCGACGGCCACGAAGGCGACGGCGAAGTGCGGGAGCGTCAGCAGCCCGAGGAGCCCTCCCGCGCAGAACGCGACCAGCGCGCCCGCGCGGCCGGACCGGGTCGCCTCCAGAGCGCCCACCGTGAGCACGCACATGGCCAGGAAGGCGAGGCCGTAGCCGCGCGCCTGCCGCGAGAGGTCGAGGAGCAGGGGCGACGCGGTCGCGAGGAAGAGGAAGAGGAGCCCTGGGAGCGCGCCGAGGCGAGCGTGCAGCCAGACGGTGACCAGCACGACGCCGGCGAGGAAGGGCAGCGCCGACCACAGCCGCAGCGCGACCTCCGACTCCCCGGCGAGCGAGCTCGTCGCCCAGGCGAGCACGCTGAACAGCTGGTGGTTGTTCGGGAGGTACGCCCCCCCGAAGATCTCGTCGGGACCGCCGCGCACGTAGCGCGCGACGGCGATCGTCTCGTCGCAGCAGAAGCCGGCTCCCAGGCCCCCGAGCCGCGACCAGGCGAGGATGAGCCCGAGGGCGGCGTACGAGCCGACGGCGAGCGCGGGTCGCAGGGCACGGGGCGGAGAGGAGACGCGAGCTAGCTCTCGAGCGTCGCCCTGCGCACTCACGGCCTCTGCCACAGCTGTGCCGTCAGCCGACTGCCGAAGGGCAGCGACTCGACGAGCCGGTGGTCGCCGAGCCCGAGCGGCCCCCGCTCGCCACGGTCGAGGCGGCCGCCCTCCTCCGACCAGCGGAGGACCCAGACGGAGCGTGCCGTGGACGTGTCCTGCACCTGGAGGCCGTAGTACTCGGCTGCGGAGTGCGCCCACCAGGGGACGACGACCACGGCCCCGGCCTCCGCTCGCCGCTCGGACACGGTCCGTGCCGCCCGTCTCCAGTCCTCACCCATCCAGTTGCCCGTCCTCCCCGTGGAGTACCACGACGCGAGCCCGAGCAGGGTGGCGCCCCCCACGGCGAGCGCGAGCACCGCCCGAGCACGGCCGCGCACGCTCGTGAGCGCGCAGGCCGCGAGCAGCGCGAATGCGGGCGCGGAGGACAGGAAGTAGCGGTCGAGGAACACGGGCCTCACGGTCGAGACCGCGACCGCGACGAGGAACGGCGCGATCGCCCACGCTCCGAGCCACAGCGCGAGCTGCGCCCGACCCGCGCGCCTGAGGAGCCAGAGCCCGAGGAGCGCGAGCGCTACGCCCGCGCCGGCCGCGCCCGCTGCGTCCGCGATCGCGCGCGCCACCGTCTCGGCCGCGGGAAACGGGATCCAGTCGGTCTCCGAGCCCTCGGCGTCCGTGCGCACGGCGATCTGGCCCACCCAGGGCATCCCGAGGCCGACGACGAGGGCCACTGCGAGCAGCCCGTGCGGGAGGAAGCGCTCCCGGCGCAGGACGACGAGCCCGGCCTGGCCCACGAGGACGAACAGGCCGGCGAGAGCGTGCCAGACGAGCACGAGCGCCGCGGACATGCCGTACGCCGCCCACGCCGACCGTGTCCCCCGCTCGAGCGCACGCACGAGCAGGAAGGTCGAGGCGAGGCCGAGCGCGACGAGCAGCGTGTAGCCCCGCGCCTGCTGGGACCACTTGACGAAGAAGGGGCTCGTCGCGAGGAGCACGCCTGCGAGCAGCGCCGTCTGCCGACCCACGAGTCTCCGCGCGAGGAGCACGAGCAACCCGCAGGCGAGGACGGCTCCCAGGACGGAGGGCAGCCGGAGCGCCCACTCGGACGTGCCCGCAAGCGACGTCCAGGTCTTCTGCAGCCAGTAGTAGAGGGGCTGGTAGCCCTCGATCTGCTCGAGGTAGGGCTTGCCGAGCTGGCGGACGGTGTACGACTCGTCGAACCAGAGCGAGGGCCCGCCCAGCCTGACGAGCCCGAGGAGGAGCGCGAGCCCGCCGACCACGGCCAGGTCCCACCGCAGGAGACGAGCCCGGAGATGCTCGAGAGGAGCGGCGGCACCCGCCGGCTCACGATGCTCGTGTGCCGAAACTGCAGTCGGGACGGATGCAGAGACGTCGTGCATGCTCGGCCTCCGCGAGCAACGATCGTCCGGAATGCCCGCGTTCTCGGATAGTAGGGACGCCCCCGGCGTGCTTCTCCTGGCACAAAGGTGAGGGGGGACCAGCCACTTCGCGTGCGCTGCCCGCCGCAGCGACGGCAATACTCAGCGCGTGGCGTCGAGGAGCTCGCCTGCGGGACTCGCGTACCCGGGCGCACTTCTTCGGGTCCTGGAGCTGCCCAGGGTCTACCTCGCGTGGCAGCGACCGTTCGTCGCTGCAAAGCTCGCGCCGATCCACCGCCACAACGACCTGTCGGCCGTGCGCAGGGTCCTGGACGTCGGCTGCGGGCCCGGAACGAACGCCGCGCTCTTCGACGGCAAGGACTACCTCGGCGTCGACCTCGACCCGGAGTACGTGGCGCACGCTCGGCGGAGGCACGGAGACCGGTTCGCCGCCCTCGACCTCCGGTCGGAGCCGCTCCCGCACACCGGGACGTACGACTTCGTCCTCCTGAACAGCCTCCTGCACCACCTCGACGACGAGGCCGTCGCGTCCCTGCTCGCCGCGCTCCCGGAGCACGTGAGCGTGGACGGGCACGTTCACGTCGTCGAGCTCGAGCTTCCCGAGCGCCGCGGCCTCCCCCGGTTGCTCGCACGCGCGGACCGAGGGAGGTACGCGCGCAGCGCCGCGCAGTGGCGGACGCTGCTCACGGCGAGCTTCGACGAGGTCGTGTTCGAGGGATTCCCGGTTCCCGGCCGCGGGCCGACGCTGTGGAGGATGCTGTACTTCAAGGGTAGGCCCAGGCGACGGTGAGCCACCCCCGCGTGTCGGTCGCGATCGCGCTCCACAACGAGGAGGCCGTCTTTCCCGAGCTCAGGCGACGGGTCGCCCTCGTCCTCGACGGGCTCCCCGGCGGCCCGCACGAGCTGGTGCTCGTGGACGACGGGAGCACGGACGCCACCTTCGCACGCATCAGCGAGGCCGCCGCCTCGGACGAGCGCGTCGTGGGCGTCCGCCTCTCCCGGAACTTCGGCCACCAGGCCGCCCTGACCGCCGCCCTCGAGACGGCGACGGGCGACGTCGTGGTCGTCATGGACGGAGACCTCCAGGACCGGCCCGAGGAGATCCCGCGCTTCCTCTCCGAGTACGACCGCGGCTACGACGTCGTCTACGCCCGCCGCGTCAAGCGCAAGGAGTCGCTGCCGCTGCGCGCCGCCTACTTCCTCTTCTACCGCCTGCTCCGGCGGCTCTCCGAGGTGGACGTGCCGGTGGACTCCGGCGACTTCGCGCTCCTCTCCCGTCGCGTCGTCGACCAGCTCAACGCCCTCCCCGAGCGCCACCGCTACCTCCGCGGCCTCCGAACGTGGGTCGGGTTCCAGCAGACGGGCGTGCTCGTGGAGCGCGACGCGCGCGCCGGCGGCGAGCCGAGCTACACGCTGCGCAAGCTGCTCCGGCTCGCGTTCGACGGGATCTTCGCCTTCTCGGTCACCCCCCTGCGCGCAGCCTGGCTGCTCGGAGCCTGCGTCTCGGCGCTCGCATCCCTCTATGCGGCCTGGGCGGTCTTCGAGCGCCTCTTCCTCGGCGAGTCGCCCCGCGGCTTCACGGCGCTCATCGTGGCGATCACGTTCTTCGCCGGCGTCCAGCTGCTCTTCCTCGGGCTGATCGGCGAGTACCTGGGCCGTGTGTACGACGAGGCAAAGGGCAGGCCGCACTTCGTCATCGCCGATGTCGTCCGCGCGTCTCCCACCTCGGCTTCCGCGGAACCGGCCGGAGAGGACCTCGCCTTCCGTCGGTGATGGCGCGAGACATGCCTGTGAGCGGTCATCTCCGGCGGTGCCGGCGTGCTCGGAGCGATGGACCACCTGCGACGGCCGGAGGCGTGGGCATCGCTCGAGGCGTGGCGCCGAGGCTGGGGCGGCAGTGGCCCGTATGGCGGTTGCGCACACCCCTCGTGCGCTCTCGTCGCCGGGGAGCGGAACGACTCCTCGGCGGCAGGCCCGCAGATCCGTTCGTGGACGTGCCCCACGAGCTCATGGGTCGCCGTGGATCCCGTCCGGCGGGGATGGAACGCTGCGAGCGGATGCGACTCCTGGACGCGCACCGCCGTCGCAGAGCTCGAGCCGCGACGTACGAGACCGGCGTCCACCCGGGTGTCGACGAGTACCTCGCGAGCATGGACAACTCGTTCCTCGTCCGCATCGACGACACCGGACGCCTTGCGATCAAGCCGGGATAGCGACCGCGTCGGGAAAGAAGAGGGATACCCCGAGCGGGACGGGAGGCCTGTGGCAACGCTGGACACGACGTCGCTTCGGCCTGCTCGAGGTGGCGCTACCTCCCCCAGCCTTTCGGGGATCGTCGTCGGGTTCGCGACGATCGCCTGCGTAACGCTCGCTGCCGTGGTCGCCGTGCTGGCGGTCTACTACTCGTCACAGACGTCCCACAATCGGGCCCGAGCGCACCTCGCGACCCCGTACCTGGATCGTCTCTACCTCGAGCCATTCCGCCTCGTGGGCGATCCCCGGGTGATCGAGGACGCGCGTCTCTGGATGCCCGAGGAGGCGACGTACAGAGTCGTCACCGGCCCGAACGTACGGCTCCGGAAGCCAGCGACCTTGGAAAGCGCAATTGCGCTGGTCCGCTTCCACCTGATGCCGAGACGGCTCGTCGCAGGCCCGGCCGGCTGGGTGCTCTGCTACGGCTGTCGGCGCTCCCTGCTCGGCGACCGTTTCCAGGTCCTCTCCGATGGCGGCAACGGCGTCGTGTTCGGACGAATGCGATGACGCCCACGGCGCTCATCGGCCTCCTGGCCTTGAACGTCTTCGTGCTCGTCGTCGGCTGCGCACTGCTCTGGGCGCTCCGCGGGTGGCGGTCGTGGATCGAGCTGTTCCGCCTGGCCGGGCTCGCATACCTGCTCGGCGCCGCGGCGCTGATGATCGTGTTCACCTGGGAGCTCGTCGTCGGCATTCCGTTCGATGCGTGGTCGATCGTCGTGACGGGTTGCCTGATCACAGCTGCGGGTGTCTGGGTGGGTCGGCTGAAGCGGAGGCCATGGCCGACGTTCACCCCACACGAGTGGCGGCTACCGGGAGTGGCCGCCGCGACCGCGCTCTTCGCGAGCTTGCTCATCCTTTACTTCCACGCCCTCCTCAGCGCGTCGCGCCTCAATAGCCCCGGCGAGGACTGGGACGCGTGGAGGGCATGGACGCTGCGGGCCAAGGGCATCTACTTCTACGACGGCCTGGACGTCTCCATCCCGTCGCTGGGTCAGTACCCGAGCTACCCGCCCGGCATCTCCGCCCTGCAAGCCGCTGCGTTCGAGGCCATGGGCTCGGCGGACGTCGTCACCCTCCATCTGCTGAATCCGCTGCTCGCGATCGGGTTCGTCGCCGCGGTCGTGGGCACGCTCGCCCCGCGCATTCACGCCCTCGTGACGCTTCCGATCGTCACGCTGCTCGTCGTCGCGCCGGCCGGGCTTCCACGCTGGGGAACGGAGCTCATGGCCGACCTCCCGCTCGGCTTCCTCGTCGCGCTGGCCGCGCTGCTCGTCGTGCTCTGGCTGGACGACCGCGCCACGTGGAGGCTGGCGGCCGCCACGGTTCTGCTCGCCGGCGCCGTCCTCACGAAGCGCGAGGGCCTGCTCTTCGCGGTCGTGGTCATCGCAGCCGGGCTCGTGGCGTCGTTCGGTACGAGGCGCTATGCCTGGCCTCGTCTCGTCGCCTGCTTCGCCTGCGTCGTCGGCCTGGCGCTGCCGTGGCGGGTCTGGTTCCTGGCCCAGGGTCTGCCGACGGACGCACCCGAGGCGGGTTACCTCGGGTTCCTCGAGGATCTCGACCGAGGCTGGCCGTCTCTTCGGCTCGTCGTCGGAACCATGTTCGATCCCGAGCTCTGGCTCGTTCTCCCCTTGGTCGGATGCGCGGCCGTGGTGCTCGGGCTGCTCCGCGGCGCGAGACGCCAGGCCGTCTTCGCGGTCGCGTTCCTCGTACTCGGCCTCGCCGGCTCGACGTGGGTCATCTGGGCGAACCCGACGTTCGGAATCACGCAGGACATCGGCGTGAACCCGGTCGCACGACTCGTGGGGACGACGGAGCTCGTGCTCGCCGTGCTCGCTCCTCTGCTGCTGTCCGGCGCCTGGGCTGCCGCTCGTCTCCGCGTGCCCGCCTGGGCACGGGCGGCGGTGGCGGGTGAGCCGAGATGGCTGGCCGGCTGGGTCGTCATCGTCTCCACCCTCGCCGGCTCGGGCGCTTCGGCGGTCGCGGGCGGCATGGCTGCCGACACGCCGGTGTTCCCGACGGTGCAGCAGTGCGTCACCGAGCCGGCCGCGGGTCATCGCGTGCGCGTCGTCTTCGGCTACGAGGCGTCGTACCCGCGCGCGAACGCGCTCGCGGCCCGCGTCTCTCGCCTCCGGCCCGGGCCGGTCGTCGTCGCTCAGGACGGCTGCACCCGCGTGCGCGTCTACGTCGACCCGCCGACCGCCGACGCGGCGGCACGCCTTCTCGAGCGCGCCCGCAGGTCCGGCATCGCCGCGACGCTCGAGGCGCGTCCGCTCCCGGCAGCACCCGTGCAGGGTCGTCCTCCGACGCGGTCGAGCGTCGTCGCGCGCAGGGTCGCGCAGCCATCGTGCTACGACCGGGAGCGCGCGTGGCCGCGCACAGGCGGGCTGCGAACGTTCCGTCTGCGCATCGTCGACGGGCGTCGCCAGGCCGCCTGGGCGGTCGAGAGCCTCGGCTGGGTCGACCCGTTCGAGCTCCGGGACGTCGCGCGCGGCGCGGAGCTGCGGCCGGCCCCCGGCGGTCCCGGGTTCACGCCGGAGTCGCTCGAGCGATGCCCGTGAGCGTGCAGGAGCTCGACCTCTCGCTCGCCGTGCGCGCGGAGTCCGCGCTCGCCAACGTCGATCTTCGGGCCGCCGAGCGCGTCGCCGACCTCGGCTGCGCGACGGGCGCCTTTGCCGCACGCCTCGCCCGGCTCGGCCCGGTGGTCATCGCGGTCGACGTGAGCAGGGAGAACCTGCGCGAGCTGGAGCGGCTACACGAGCCGCTCGTCCGCACCGGTCGCGTGCAGCCCGTGCACGCGGAGCTCTCGCGCCTGCCGCTCGCCGATCGGAGCGTCGACCACGTGTTCTGCATGGAGGTGCTCGAGCACGTCGAGGACGACGCCGCCGCCCTGCGCGAGATGGCGCGCGTGCTCGCGCCCGGCGGGCGCCTCGTCCTGAGCGTGCCGAACGGCGCCGGCCCGCGGCCGCTGCTCGATCGGCTGGGCGTTCGCACCGTGCACGACGAGGAGGGGCCCGAGCGCCACGTCCGCGACGGCTACACCCCCCAGGCGCTCCGCGCGCTCCTGCTGGAAGCGGGGTTCGAGGACATCGACCTCCGCGGCGTGGGCGGGCCGGCGTTCCGGCTGGCGACCGGGCTCGTCGGCCTCGCGCATCTCGCGCTGCGACGCGCGCACGGCCAGCGAACATGGACGTGGGCCGACGTCGAGCGGGACGCCGACAGCCGAGCGCTACGCCTCTACGCGCGGCTCTTCCCGGCTTTCGGAGCCGTCGCGCGGCTCGACGGGCGAACGTCGCTGCCACGCGCCTCGACGCTGATGGC
>DATLYU010000168.1:0-12780 GCA_035574435.1 Gaiellaceae bacterium
CGACGCGAAGCGTGCGCCGCGGGCGGAGCGCGCCCCCGCGTGGAAGCTGCGCGCGCGCGCGTTCGCGGGCAGCGCGGCCGGGTCCACGCCGTCGGCGAGCACGACCACCTCGTCCACGAGCGCCGCCAGCGCACGGACCTGGGCGACCGTCGCGGCGAGCGCGGGATGGGCCGGGTCGAGCTGCTGCGTGACGAAGAGGAGCCTGCGCATCAGAAGAAGTCGAAGTCGCCGAGGGTGAAGTGCCACGCGCGGCGGCTCGTGTCGAGCCGCGCGCCCTCGTGCAGCGCCTTGCCGATGAAGCGCAGCCGCTGGTTCGTGGGGGCGAATCCCGAGGCGAGGAGCGCGCGGCGGTGGGAGCGCGCGGGCGGCGGCAGGAGGACGAGCGCGTCCGCGCCTCCGCGCACCTCCTCGAGCGCGCGCCCGACGAGGGCGCGCACGGCCGGAGCGTCGCCGGGCGCGGCGAGCAGGTCGGCGAGGAAGCCGGCGGAGACGCCGTGCTTGAACGTGTGGCCGACGACCGCCACCCCCGCGAGCTCGCCGCCCCGCCAGGCGGCGAGGCAGCGGTAGTCGCGCGGCGAGTCGAGGTAGCGCCAGGCGAGGTAGCGCGCGTCGCGCACGAAGTGGCTGCCGTAGGCGGCGGCCGCGCGCCGTGCGAGCGCGTCCAGCTCCGGTCCGAACGCGTCCACGGGCCGGACGTCGAGCCCGTGCAGCGTCCGCTCCGTCGCCTGGGGCGCCCGCAGGCCTCCCCCGCGCGTCCCCGGCCGGCGGAGCGCGTAGCGCACAAGCGCGGAGGCGCGCAGGGGGCGCGCCCACAGCCGCAGGCGCGGCAGGTCGGTCCAGCCGAGGCGGCCGACGAAGATCGGGTACGAGCGGGCGTTCGGGAAGGTCACGGTGAGCGGGGAGCCCGCCTCCGCCGCGGCCGCCTCGTTGCGCAGCTCGAGCGTCGTGAAGACGCCGCGACCCCGGTAGCGCGGGTCGGTGGCGACGTTCACCGGGATCGCAAGCCGCCGCTCCACCCCGTCGAGCGCCGTGCGGAAGAAGCTCATGGCGGCCACGCCGACCACCTCGGAGCCGTCCACGGCCAGGGAGACGATGCCCTCGCCGGCCGGGTTGCGCTCGAACCACCAGCGGAACTCCTCGTCCGAGAGCTGCGTCGTCTGAACGCGCTCGAGGAGCGCGACGAGCGCGGCGCGCCGATCGGGCGTGTACGGGACGGTCTCGACGCTCACCGCGTCCCCGTGCCGAGCGCCGCGTTGAGCGCGCGCCGGGCCCGGGTGCCGAGCACCGTGTCCTTGACGGCGATCAGGTCGCAGGCGCCCGCGAGCACGAGCTCGAACGTGCGCGGCGGGTAGGGCTCCACGTTGTAGCGGCGCAGCCGGAAGCGGTCGGCGTCCGGGCCGTTGGCGCCGGACACGGACGTGAACGCGAGCTCGTAGCCGGCCTGCTGGACGAGGCTCACGTGCTCGGGCCGGTAGTCGGCGAGCGAGCCCTTCACGAACGCGTACGCGAGCACCTCGCGCCCCAGGCGCTCCTCCAGCCGCAGCTTCGAGAGCGCGATCTCGCGGGTCGCCTCCGCCGAGTCGAGCTCCGAGAGCGGACGGTGCGCGATCCCGTGCGACTCGATGCGCAGCCCGCCCGCCTCCGCCTCGGCCAGGTCCTCCCAGCGCAGCGTCGGGTTGCGGACGCCGAGCGCGTGCAGCGCCTCCTCGTGCGGGAGCGGCCGCTCGTCGTCCAGGAACCCGACCGGGACGAAGAGGACGGCCGGGTAGCCGTGCCGGCGCAGGATGGGGAGCGCGTTCTCGAGGTTGTCGCGGTAGCCGTCGTCGAAGGTGATGAGGACGGCGCCCGGCGGCAGCGGCGCGCCGTGCAGGTAGTGGTCGCGGACGGCCTCGAGCGTGACGGGGGTGTACCCGAGCGCGCCCAGGAGCTCCATCTGCTCCGCGAACACGGCCGTGGGCACGGTGGTCGGGTTGGGCCAGAGGTCGTTCACCTTGTGGTACATGAGGACGCGCAGCGTGCGCCCGTCGCCGTTCGCGCCGCCGAGGCCGCTCGCGGCCTCGCCGAGGGCGCGGTAGACGCCGTTCTTCAGGAGCTGCTTCGCGCGGTCGGCCCGCATCGGGCGGAGTGTAGGCGCGCCCGCGGCCCGGCCTGCGCCCGCGGCGCGCTAGCCGACGACGCTCGCGACGTAGCTCAGGGCGACGTCGCCGACACGGCCGGTGATCCGGTAGCAACCGGCGCTTGGGAACGTCACCGCGCTCGCCCAGCTCCCCTGCGCGGCCGGGCCGCGCGAGGCATGGCCCCAGTAGACGCCGAGGACGCGCATGCGGCCCGGGGCGTCGAGGCGCTCGCCCCGCACGACCAGGGTCCCGCGCAGCCCGGCGAGCGGCAGCCACGCGAGCTTCTGGAAGAGGACGCCGTCCCGCCGCAGCGCGCGAAGGCGGCCGTCCCGGCCGAGGGTCGTCTGCAGCAGGCCGTTGCCGTACCGCCCCTTGGAGTCGCGCGCGACGGTCGCCGGGCAGCGGTCGGCCGTCGCCGCGGGCAGGTCGACCCGGAGCCCCATGCGGAGCCGGTAGCGGGACACCTGCGGCACCGTCTGGACGCCGAAGGTTGCGCCCCCGAAGCGTGCGCACCCGGGGCACCAGTACGCGAGGACGTAGTCGCCCGTGTCGAGCGGGGGCACCGTGAAGCGCAGGAGGCCCCGCACGCGGCGGTCGGGGACGATGCGGCCCAGGAAGCTCAGGCGCGGGTCGAACCGGCCGCCCACCTCGGCCGCCGCCCCCCGCGCGACGAGGTACACGCGCAGCGCGGGCCGGAAGGGGCGCTCGCGGTCGGCGTTTCCGAAGCCGGGCGGCGTTCCCCCGAGCCGCACGGTGGCGATCTCGCCGGCCCGCGCGTTGGTCGGATCGAAGAGGAAGAAGAGCGCGCTGGGCGCCGCGGGCGCGGTGAGCGCGAAGAGGAGCGTCGCGGCGAGCAGAGGCCCGACCAGGCGGGGCACGGTCACGTGCTCGGGCCAGGCGCCACGACCGCCTCCACGAGCTCGCGGACGCGACGAGCGTACTCCTCCGGCGTCGCCACCCATGACTCGACGTCTCTACACCCCGCAGCGCCGAGACGTTCCGCGAGCGCGCGGTCGGAGAGGACGCGCACGAGCGCGTCCGCGAGCGCGTGCGGGTCCTCGGCCGGCACCAGGAGCCCGCTCTCCTCGTCCGCCACGAGGTCGGGGATGCCGCCGACGCGCGTCGCGACGACGCCGCGGCCCCGGCAGAACGCCTCCACCACGACGCGCCCGAGACCTTCCGAGCGGGAGGGCAGGACGAGCACGGTCGCGTCGTCCAGGGCGCGTGCGACCTCGGGGGTGGGCAGCGCCTCCGTCCAGCGCGTGCGGCCGGGCAGGTCGGCGACGAGGCGTTCCGGCACGTCGCGGAGCGTTCCGCGGCCGACGAGGTGCAGCGTCGCCTCGGGGATGCGCGGGGCGGCGAGGCGCCAGGCCTCTGCGAGCACGTCCACGGCCTTGTAGCGCTCCAGGACGCCGACGAAGAGCGCGACCGGCCGGTCGGGCAGCGGCGCGGGCGGACGCTCCAGGAACGGCTCCAGGTCCATGAACGCGGCAAACGTGGCGGTCGGCTGCGCGCCTGCTGCGCGCACGACGCCCGACGTGTACGCGGAGATCGTGCGCACGCCGTCCGCCCGCCGCAGGCCGATCCGGCCGAGCACGTCGGCGAGCGGCGCGAGGGCGCGGCGCAGCGGGGACCCGTACAGGCGGGCGGGCGCGGCCGGGTCGCCGTGCACGTCGGCGATGACCTTCGCCGGCACGCGGGCGAGCGCGCGCCCGAGCAGGACGAGCGCGGTCTCCTGGGCTCCCTGCACGAGGACCGCGTCCGGCCGGAAGGCGCGCAGCTCGCGCGCCGCCCGGAAGGGCAGGAGCGCGTAGAAGGCCGGGCCGTCGAGGAGCGGGAGGCGCGGTGCGAGCCGGAAGCGGGCGTCGGCGGTCCGCCCTCGCCTCCGGCCCGCCGCGCTCCCGAGAACGCGCACGTCGAGCTCCGCCGAGAGGGCGTCGAACTTGCGGGCGAGCGAGTCGGAGAGCGGGAGCGCGTAGCGGGTGCGCCCGACCATGAGCAGCCGCCGACTCCCCGGGCCGTGTCCCGCGGCGTGTCCCGGGACATGTCCCGGGGTCTGTCCCCTAGCCATGTCCCGTTGGGCGGCGTGGGTGGGTTTCACTGGGGTCATCGGACATGTCCCGGGGTCTGTCCCCAAGTCATGTCCCGTTTTGGCGCGTCGGTCGGTCTCATCGCCCGGCCACCCGCCGCAGCTCCTGCTCGATGCACGCGAAGACGGCTTCCTCGCTCATGCCCGCGACAGAGGCAGCCGCCGCAGCGGCCAGGCGCGCGCGGAGCGCGGCGTCGCCGTGCAGGCGGCGCAGCGCAGCCGCGAGCGCCTGCACGTCGCCGGGCGGGACGAGGAGCCCGTTCTCGCCGTCGTGGACGACCTCGGACACGCCGCCGACCGCGCTCGCGACGACCGGCGTCCCGACGGCGAGCGACTCGACCACGGTGTGGGGGAAGTTCTCCCACAGGGAGGAGAGAAGCGAGGCGTCCGCGGCCCGGAAGAGCCGCAGCACTCCCTCGCGCGGAAGCGCCCCCAGGAAGCGGACGCGCCCGTCCACGCCGAGCGCCCGCGCCTGCAGCTCCAAACGTGTGCGCTCAGGGCCATCGCCGGCGACGGCGAGCGTCACCCCCGGCACCGCCGCCAGCGCCTCGAGCGCGACACCGAGGGCCTTCTGCAGGCTCAGCCGCCCGGCGAAGGCGAGAACGGTGCCGTCCAGGCCGAGCTCGGCGCGCAGCTCCTCGCGCGGCGCCAGCTCGGGCAGGGAGGGCGCCGGGTTCGGCAGCACGGACATGCGACCTGCGGGGATCCCCCATCCGAGCGCGACGTCGCGCAGGTACGCGCTCGGGCAGAGCACGTGCCGCGCGCGGCGCAGCGCGGCGTTCCGGGTCGCGCGCAGGAAGCGCTCGCGCGGGCCGCCGCGCACGCGCTGGAACGCGTCCAGCGTCCCCGGGAACCGGCCGGAGCGACGGGCGCGCTCGAAGACCTCGTCGGACACGAGCTTGACGACGAGCGGCCGGCGGGCCAGCGCGGCGCCGAGGGCGGCCCGCCGCACCATGCTCGTCGCGTACACGACGTCCGCGCCGCGAGCGGCGCGCGCGACGAGCAGCGCGCCGTGCAGGTGGCGGAGGCCCGGCGGCCGCGAGCGCGGCGTCCAGCGAACCGGATACGGCCGGGCGGGGGGAGGCTCGTCGGCGGTGGTCACGACCTCCACCCCTTCCCCGCGCCCGTGCAGGAAGTCGGCCAGGGCGGGAGCGTGGCTCGCCGGGCCGCCCGGATCGGGGGGCCAGATGCCGGAGACGACGACGACCTTCACGACTGCCAGGCCGACGACGCCCTCGCCCGCCCGTGCGCGGCCACCTCCTCGCTCAGCCGCGCGAGGACGACCGCCCACGCGGCGGCGAAGACGGCGGTCGCGGCCAGCAGGGCCACGGCCGCACCCGTGGCCTCCCAGCGGGCGCCGAGCACCGCGGTGAGCGGGATCGCGACCGCCGCCTCCAGCCCGTGCGTGACGATCCGCAGGCGGGGTCGGCCCACGGTCACGGGCAGCGACTTCGTCCACCCGAGCGCGAACTGCACGGCGGCGGCCAGGAGGACGATGCGCGCCGCGTCCACCGCCCCCGCGTACTCGTCCCCGAAGACGGTCTCCACGAGCCACGGCATGGCCACGTAGAACACCGGCACGGCGACCACCATCAGCGCCCCCGCCCAGAGCGTGTACGTGCGCACGCCGGCGAGGACGCCCGCCCGGTCGCCGCGCTCCCAGTCGCGCGTCTGCTCGGTCAGGAGGACGAGCCGGGCCGGGGAGCTGGCGGCGGCGAGCCCGGTCTGCGGCGTCTGGGCGATGCGGAAGAGGCCGACGGCAACCGGGCCGGCGACGACGCCGAGCACGAGCGGGACGAGCGTCGTCCGGAGCGAGATCACGCCCGTGGCCACGCTCGACTGGAGGACGAAGGAGCGGATCCGCGGCACGTCCTCGGCGAGCGGCCGCGGCGGCGCGGGCGGGAAGCGCCGCAGGGCCACCAGGCCGGCGACCGAGACGGCCGCGGTCGCGAGCGCCTGCGCGGCGACGATCGCGAGCAGCGCGGCGACGACCCCGTGCGGGGCGCCGAGCGCGATCGCCGCGAGCCGGAGCCCGGCCGAGCCAGCCTGGTAGGCGCCGCGCAGGTCGTAGCGCCCGTGTAGCAGGAGCGCCGTCGCACCCACGTTCTCCGAGGACTGCACGAGCGGGAGGAGCGCGGCCGCGAGCAGCGCCGCGCCCACTCCGTCCGTGTCGAAGAGCGCGTCCGCGACGGGCGCCAAGGCGACCAGGATGACCGTCGCGAGCACCCCTCCCGCCAGCTTGAGCGCGAGCAGCTGCCGGAAGAGCCGCCGCAGCCGCCCCCACTCCTGCGCCTGCACGTACCGGAACCCGTACTTCGTCAGCGCCTCCTCGACCGTGAGGTCGAGCAGGATCTGGAAGAAGCCGACGGCGACGAGCGCGGTCGCGAAGACGCCGAAGTCCTGGAGGCCGAGGACGCGGGCCGCGACGACGGTGCCGAGGATCCCGCAGGCGACGGAGGCGTAGATCCAGGCGGCCGTCGCCGACCGGCGCCGGAGCAGGCGGGAGGACATCGGACGGTCAGTCTAGGGGCGGCCCCTGCGGAGGGCCGGGGAGGACGGGCGCTAGAGTGCGCCTCGCGTGACGGCGCTGCCGCCATCGGGTCGCGTCGCCCTCGGAGGGAAGGCGCGGCGCCTCGTCCGCGAGACGACCGGCGGCGCGCTCGTCCTGGCCGCGGCCGTGCCGCTCCTCTTCCTGCACATCCGCTACCAGCCGAAGGTCTCGGTGGGGGTCGGCTCGACCTCCGCGGAGCTCACCCTCGCAGACGCGGCGATCGCCGCGGTGGTGCTCGCGGCGGCGCTGCGCGCGCGACGCGACGGGCTCGCCGCGCTCGCCCCCGCCCGCTGGATCCTCCTCGCCACCGGCCTCCTGCTCGCTCTCGCGCTGCTCGCGCTCGCGACCCCGTCCCTGCTCGGCGAGGAGTACCCGCTCGCCGTGCACGCCGTGAGCGCCCTCAAGTTCTGCTGGTACGCGCTGCTCCTGCCCGCGACGCTCGTGCTCGTGCGGACCCGGGACGACGCCCGCGTGCTCTTCATCGCGGTCGTGCTCTGGAGCGCGGTCGCGACCGCATGGGGAGCGCTCCAGTTCCTCGGCCTGGTGAGCGAGTTCGAGGGCAGGCGGCCGGGCCAACGCGAGCCCTCGTTCGTCGGCATCCACGACCTCTCGGCGCTGAGCGGCGCGGCGCTGGCCCTCGGGCTCGCCGGGCTCGCACTCGTGCGCGAGCGGCCGCTCGCCCGGAGCTGGACGGGGCCCGCGCTTGCGGCGGGCGCGCTCGGCGTCGTCCTCTCGGGGGCGATGACCGGGGTCGCGGGCGTGTGGCTGGCGACGCTCGCGATCCTCGGGCTCGCGCGTGCACGCGGGCTGCTCGCGACGCGCGGCGCGCTCGCTGCGCTCGCCATCGTGCTCGCGGTCACGGCGGGGACGGCCGTCATGCGGGCGGAGGCGATCGAGCGCTTCGCCGAGTTCATCGGGCTGCGCGACCCGCAGGAGGAGGTGCGGGCCGAGAGCTACCCGCAGCGGACGATGCTCGCGTACATCGGCCTGCGCATCTGGCTCGACCACCCGGTCGCGGGCGTGGGCTGGCTCGCCTCCGACGAGGAGTGGGCGTACGGCCCGCACCTGGACGACGCGCGCCGGCGCTTCCCGAACCTCCCCGACGAGTCCTTCCCCTCCCCGGAGCACCCCTGGGGCGTGCAGTCGCTGTACGTCCAGGCGCTCGCCGACCTCGGGCTGATCGGGTTCGCGGCGCTGCTCGCGCTCGGCGCCGCGGCCCTGACCGCGGGCCTGCGGGCGGCGCGCGCCTCGCCCGTCGCGCTCGTCGGCCTCGCCTGGATGCTCGTGGCGGCCGGCGTGTGGGCCGGGCTCGGGCTCGTCTCCGGGATCCCGCTCGCCGCGCTCACGTGGCTCGCGCTCGGCCTCGTCACCTCCCGCGCCTGAGCGGTGGGCGCGGAAGCGGGCGCCGCGGAGCGGTTAGGGTGAGCCGCGCCGTGGCGTCAGTGGCCCCGATCTCGCCCGCCGGGAGCGCGCCGTGAAGGCGCTCGTCACCGGCGGCGCCGGCTTCGTCGGCTCCAACCTCGTGCGGGCGCTGCTCGCGCGCGGCGACGCGGTCCGCGTCCTCGACAACTTCTCGACCGGCTACCGCGGCAACCTGGCCGGCCTGGAGCACGACGTCGAGCTCGTGGAGGGCGATCTGCGCTCGTACGAGCGCGTGCACGCCGCGGTGCGCGGCGTCGAGCTCGTCTTCCACCAGGGTGCGCTCCCCTCGGTGCCGCGCTCGGTGCAGGACCCGCTGACGACGACCGCGGTCAACGTGGAGGGAACGCTGAACGTCCTGCTCGCGGCGCGCGACGAGGGTGTGCGGCGCGTCGTCTACGCCTCCTCGTCCTCGGTGTACGGGAACGCGGGCGAGCTGCCGCGCACGGAGGGGCAGCTCCCGGACCCGATCTCCCCGTACGCCGTCGCGAAGCTCGCCGGCGAGCGCTTCTGCACGAGCTTCTGCCGCGTGTACGGCATGGAGGTCGTCTCCCTGCGCTACTTCAACGTGTACGGGCCGCGGCAGGACCCGACCTCGCAGTACGCGGCCGTCGTCCCGCTCTTCATCACCCAGATCGCGGCGGGCGAGCCGGTCACGGTCTACGGGGACGGGGAGCAGTCGCGCGACTTCACGTACGTGGACAACGTGGTCGCGGCCAACCTGCTCGCGGCCGAGGCGGAGGGGGCGAGCGGCGCGATCGTGAACGTGGCCACGGGCAGCTCCATCACCGTCAACGCGCTCGCGGACGCGATCGGGGAGCTCCTGGGGCGTGAGGTGGAGAAGCGCTACGAGCCGGCGCGGCCCGGCGACGTGCGCGCGTCGTGGGCCTCCCTCGACGAGGCTCGGCGGCTGCTCGGCTACGAGCCGAAGATCGGGCTCGAGGAGGGGCTGCGGCGCACGGCCGGGTTCCTGCTCGGCGGAGAGGAGTGAAGATGGGCCATGCGTTCGGGTCGCTCGACGAGCTCGGGGAGGGCTACGGCTTCCGCAAGGTGCGGCGCGCGCTCGGCGTGACCGCGTTCGGCGTGAACGCGATCGTGATGCCGCCCGGCTTCGTCGGCTTCCACCACTACCACGACACGCAGGACGAGCTCTACTTCGTGCACCGCGGGCAGGCGCGCGTCGAGGTCGGGGGCGAGGAGCGCATCCTCGGCCCGGGCGGCCTCGTGCATGTCGAGTCCACGACGCCGCGCCGCGTCTCCAACGCGAGCGAGACGGAGGACCTCGTCCTCCTCGTCGTGGGCGGCAAGGGCGGCTACGTGGAGCGGGACGGGCACATGGCCGACGAGGCCGACGTGGCCCGGCGGATCGCGTTCGGCAAGACCGACGCTACGGCCTGAGCGCCCGGAAGACGAGGTCGCGCGCGAGCAGGCGGGCGTGCAGCCGGCGGTAGCGGCCGCCGACGAAGTCGAGCTGCACGTCCCGGAAGCCGGAGAGGAGCGCGCAGAGCGCGGACGGCGAGAAGAGGTGGAGGTGCGTGGGGTCGTCCTCGGGCGGCCGGCCGAGCAGGAAGCGGAGGCGGCTCTGCAGGCGGAACGCGTTCGGCACGGAGCCCGCGAAGACGCCCCCCGCCCGCAGCACGCGGCGGACCTCGCCGACGAGCGCGTCCGGGAAGCGCAGGTGCTCGAGCAGCTCGCCCGCGACGACGGCGTCGAAGCTCCCGTCCGCGAACGGCAAGGGCTCCTCGACGTCGGCGACGACGGTCTCGATCCCGAGCGCAGCCGCCTTCTCGAGCGCCGCGCGGTCCACGTCCAGGCCCACGACCTCGTTCCCCGGGAGCAGGTGCCGCGTGAGCGCGCCGGAGCGGCAGCCGAGATCGAGCACGCGCTTGCCCGTCCCCACCGCCGCGCGGAAGAGCGGGATCCGCTCCGGCACGAACACGAAGTCGCCCTCGTCCCGGCGCTCGCGATGGTGGCGCTCGTACCGCTCGGAGAGGTCGCTCACGAAGAGGCGACGGCCGCCTCGTGCCCGAGCGAGGCGATCGTGCGCCGCAGCCCGTCCTCGAGCGCCACCTCGGGCTCCCAGCCGAGCACCTGCTTCGCGCGCGTGATGTCCGGCTGGCGCTGCTGCGGGTCGTCCACGGGCAGCGCCTCGAACACGATCTCGCTCGCCGAGCCGGTCACGCGCAGGACCGTCTCCGCGAGCTCGAGCAGCGACTTCTCATCCGGGTTGCCGAGATTGACCGGGAAGTGCTCGTCCGACTCGGCGAGGAGGACGAGCCCGCGGACGAGGTCGTCCACGTAGCAGAAGCTGCGCGTCTGCGAGCCGTCCCCGAAGACCGTGACCGGTTTCCCCGCGAGCGCCTGGCGCAGGAAGGTGGGGATCGCACGCCCGTCGTTCGGGCGCATGCGCGGGCCGTACGTGTTGAAGATGCGGGCGATGGACGTGTCCACCCCCTGCTGGCGGTGGTACGCCATCGCCAGCGCCTCGGCGTAGCGCTTCGCCTCGTCGTACACGCCGCGCGGGCCGATCGGGTTGACGTGGCCCCAGTACGTCTCCGGCTGCGGGTGCACCTGGGGGTCGCCGTACACCTCGCTCGTGGAGGCGAGCAGGAAGCGCGCCCGCTTCCACTTGGCGAGCCCGAGCGCGTGGTGCGTCCCGTAGGAACCGGTCTTCAGGGAGTGCAGCGGCAGGCGCATGTAGTCCACGGGGCTCGCGAGCGCGGCCAGGTGGTACACGAAGTCCACGCGCTCCTCCACGACGATGGGCTCGATCACGTCGTGGTTGACGAAGGTGAACGCGTCGTCGCGCAGGTGGTCGATGTTCTCGAGCGAGGAGACCACCAGGTTGTCCAGGCAGAGGACGCGATGGCCCCGCTCGAGCAGCGCCTCGCACAGGTGCGAGCCGAGGAAGCCGGCGCCGCCCGTGACCAGGGAGGTCGGCACGCGGGCGATGCTAGCGCGTTCCCTGGCCGGACTCGCCCGCCCGCCCGGCCTGGGTCCCTGCCGGCCGGCGCCGCCCCTCCTCCCTCAGCGCAGCTCCTTGTTCTGCTCCATGTCGAACCACATGGCGAAGAGGGTGAGCTGCAGGCCGGCGATGAGCAGCACCGCAACGAGGACGATGGTGGCGGCCGGGATCTCGTTCCCGAGCAGGCGCAGCACCACCTCGAGCGCGCCGAGCGCGACGCCGGCGAGCGTCATCAGCAGCCCGAAGGCGTAGAAGAAGACGAGCGGGTGGAAGTCGCGGATGACGTACTTCTGCGCCATCCGCCACCAGAAGCCCTTGAAGAGGAGCCAGGCGATGCGCGGAACGACCGAGCGCAGCCGGATCCCGGAGCGCTCGCCGACGCCGTACACGGGCCGCGAGGGGACGTCCCGCACGCGCGCGTTCTGGACGTTCAGGTGCACGAGCATGTCGTTCGGGAAGCCGTAGCGCGGGTACAGGCGGTCGAGGTCGAGCCGGCGCAGCGCCGGGAGCGAGAGCGCGGTGTAGCCGGCCTGGGAGTCGGCCACGTGCCAGTAGCCGGAGGCGATCTTGGTCAGCAGCGAGAGCACGGCGTTGCCGAGGTAGCGCGTGCGGGGGATGACCGACCACGCCTCGCCGGAGACGAGCCGGTTCGCCTTCGCGTACTCGGCCTCCCCGCGCGCGACCGGCTCCACCAGCCCCCGCAGCTCCTCGGGGTCCATCTGGTTGTCCGCCGCCATGACGCAGGTGACGTCCATCCCCTCCTCGAGCGCCCGCCGGTAGCCGCTGACGATGGCCGCGCCCACCCCGCGGTTGCGCTCGTGGCGGATGACCTCGACCCGGGCGTCGCCCAGCTCGCGCGCGCGCTCGGCGGTGGCGTCGCGCGACCCGTCGTCCACCACGTAGACGCGGTCGACGAAGCCGGGGATGCCGCGCAGCGTGTCCGCGACGAGCCGCTCCTCGTCGTACGCGGGCACGACGACGGCGACCCGCTTGCCCTCGACCATCAGCGGCCGAGAGCCCGCCGCCGCGCCAGGAACGGCTCGGCGGCGAGCGCGGCGAGCGCGCCCGCGAGCAGCCCGATCAGCGCGCCCACGAGCAGCGAGGTGCGGGTCGAGCGGGCCGTCGTCTTGGAGGCGGTCGGCGGCTCCACCACGCGGCTCTTCTCCACGCTCTCGGCCAGGTTCAGGAGCTGCTGCGCCTCGTACAGGTCCTCCTGCAGCGAGGCCCGGCGCGCGTCGGCGGTGGTGATGACCGAGTTCAGGTTGAGATTCAGGATCAGCTTCTGGTCGAGCGGGATCGAGGGGTCCTCGTTGAGCTGGGTCTGCTGCTGCTGCGCCGTCTGGATGCGGCGCTCCACCGCCTCGAGCTGGGCGCGGCTGACCGCGAGCTGCCGCTCGAGCAGGCCGACCTTGTCCTCCACGTAGCGGGAGACGTTCCGGACCACGCGCTCGGCGAGCGCCGCCGCCGCCGACTCCGCCCTGCGGCGGCTCGACGCCTTCACCGAGAGCTCGAAGAGCGGGGTGATCCCGCGCGGCTGCCCGGGCGCGAGCAGCTCCTTGGTGGAGATCGAGCCGCGCAGCTCCTGCACGGTCACCCCGCTCGCCCGGGCGGCGGCCGCGAGCGAGGCCTCCGAGCGCAC
>DATLYU010000169.1:0-20798 GCA_035574435.1 Gaiellaceae bacterium
CCGGCCGCCGCTCTCGCTCGCGCTCGGCTTCCGGGAGGACGCCGAGGCCCGCGACCTGCGGCGCGCCTCGGCGCTGTACGCGCGCGGGCGCCTGGCCGACGCGGCGCCGCTCTTCGCCCGGCACGACTCGCTGGAGGCGAAGGTGGGCGCCGCCTACGCGCGCTGGCCGGACGGAGCGCTCGACCGCCTCGAGCAGCTCGCGAAGCTCTACCCGGAGGCGGCGGTCGTGCAGCTCCACCTCGGGCTCGCCCGGCTGTGGGCGAACCGCGGCGACCCCACGCCCGCCTGGCGGGCCGCGCTCGAGGCCGAGCCGGACACGCCGTACGCCATCCTCGCCGGCAACGTGCTCCACCCCGACCTGCCGCGCGGGCTTCCCTCCTTCATCCCCTCCTTCGGCGCACCGCCCTCCGTGACCGCGCTCCCACCGGAACGCCAGCTCGAGGCCCTGCGCCGGCGGGCGGAGGCTGGCGGCGCGCGCGAGCTCCTGCTCTACGGGGTGGGCCTGCAGCGCGTCGGCCGGCCGGTGTCGGCGAGGCGCGCCTTCGCCGAGGCGGCCCGTCGCGCCCCCGGCGACGCGGAGGCGCAGGTGGCGGCGGCAGTCGCGCTCTTCGACAAGGACGACCCCGCCCGTGCGTTCGGCCGCCTGGGCCCGCTCACCCGCAGGTTCCCGGGGGAGCCGAGCGTGCGCTTCCACCTCGGCCTCCTGCTCGTCTGGACCGGGCGTTTGCGCGAGGCGGAGCGCCAGTTCCGGCTCGCCGCGCACACCAAGCCCGGCTCCCCGCTGGCCCGCGAGGCGGAGCGGTACCTGGAGACGATCCGCAGCGCACGTTCCTGACGAAGCCGGCTGAAGCCGGAAGTCGGGGGGTCAGGTCTTGCTCTGGAAGTCGGGGGGTCAGGTCTTGCTCTGTGCGCGATAGTGAAGCCGGGGTCAGGTCTTGCTCTGTGTGAAGCCGGGGTCAGGTCTTGCTCTGTGCGAAGCCGGCTGAAGCCGGGGTCAGGTCTTGCGTTGTGCGTGATAGCGGCCGAGCTGTCGGCTCACGGTGGATGGGTGCACGCCGAGCACTCGCGCGATCGCGGGCATCGTGTGTCCGCTCTCGTAGGCGCGCGCGATCGCCTCGACGTCCCTCGTGACAAGGACCTCGCCGAGCGGGGGCAGGGGCGCACGGCGCTGGGCGGCCGGGATCTCGGAGGAGGGCCCGATCGCCCGCAAGTGTCGCGAGAGGAAGTCGTTGCTTCCGGCGATCGCGCCGTTTCCGTGCACACCCTCGGTCGGCGTCTCCCGCTCCACGAGCTCGCAGTAGAGCCTGCGGGCCTGCTCGCGATCGTCGGCGAAGAGGTCGAGGAGCTCGCCGACGGCGAGGAAGCCGGGCGGGCGCGCTCCCAGCGCCGCCTCGTGGCTGCTCCACGGCCAGAGGCCGGGCGTCGTGCACATTCCTGCCCGCACCGGGTTCCTCAGGATGTAGGCGACGACTGCGTGCAGCTGGCTTTCGGCCTCGACCAAGATGGCTCGATAGCGTCCCTGGAAGAGATGCCCGACGCGTCGGTGGCGGCGGTTGAAGGCCTGCGCGTACACGCCGTTCAGGTCGCGCATGCCGCGGGCGAGATTCGGCTCTCTCGTGCGCACGAGCAGGTGGTAGTGGTTGGTCATCAGGCAGTAGGCGAGGCAGCTCCAGCGAAACCGCCCGCACGTCGCCCCGAGGACGTCGAGGAACCGCGCGCGGTCGTTGGCATCGCGGAAGATCGCGCGTCGCTCGTTGCCGCGGGCCGTGAGGTGGTAGATGCCGCCTGCGACCTCGAGTCGCAATGGTCGCGCCATGCGGCGACGGTAGCCAGCGCCGTCTCGGGCCGGTAGCCGGCGTTACCGAACTGGCACACATGCACAGGTCAAGACCTGACCCCCCGGTTTTGCCCCGGTTTTGACGCAGGTCAAGACCTGACCCCCCGGTTTTGACGCCGACCGCCGGGGCGACTACCGTGTGACGGCCGTAGAGGAAGGGGGGCGCCCTGGCCGCAGGCGAATCCGAAGGCACCACCACCCGACCGCCCATCGAGGACGTGCTCGCCACGGACGAGGCTCAGCGGCTCCTGGAGAGTGGCTACCGCACGGGGAGCCTCGACGCCGACGAGGTGGCGCTCGCGCTGGACGAGCTCGGGCTCGAGCCGGCGCAGCTCGACGAGTTCTACGCCGCCCTCGACGACGCGCAGATCGCGGTCGTGCATGCCGACGCCGAGGCGGACGTCGAGCTGGAGTCGGAGGCGGACGCGGAGATCACGACCGACGCCCTGCAGCTCTTCCTCAAGGACATCGGGCGGGTGCCGCTCCTGACCGCGGCGCAGGAGGTGGAGCTCGCGAAGCGGATCGAGCGCGGCGACCACGCCGCCAAGCAGGCGATGGTAGAGGCGAACCTCCGCCTCGTCGTCTCGATCGCGAAGCGCTACCGCAACCAGGGGCTGCCGTTCCTCGATCTCATCCAGGAGGGGACGATCGGGCTCGTGCGGGCGGCCGAGAAGTTCGACCACCGCAAGGGCTTCAAGTTCTCCACCTACGCGACGTGGTGGATCCGGCAGGCGGTCGCGCGCGCGATCGCGGACAAGGGCCGCACGATCCGCATGCCCGTGCACGTGGTCGAGAAGCTGAACCGCATCACGCGCTCCGAGCGCAAGCTGCGCGCCGAGCTCGGCCGCGAGCCCACCGTCGAGGAGATCGCCCGCGACCTCGACCTGAGCGTGGACGAGGTGGAGCACATCCGCCGCAGCGCACAGACGCCCGTCTCGCTCGAGAAGCCGGTCGGCGACGACGACGAGTCCGAGTTCGGGCACTTCCTGGCGGACGAGTCGGCGCCGCTCCCGGACGAGCTCGCGGAGACGACGCTCCAGCGCGAGGCGCTCCGCAACATCCTCTCCGCGCTCTCCGAGCGGGAGCGCAAGGTGCTCGAGCTCCGCTACGGCCTCGACGGGAACCAGCCGCGCACGCTCGACGAGGTCGGCCGCGCGTTCAACGTCACGCGCGAGCGGATCCGCCAGATCGAGCACCAGGGGCTGAAGAAGCTGCGCGCGCTCGCCGACGCCGCGCGCGTGCGCGACGTCGCCTAGCCGCCACTCGCCGCGACCGCTAGAGACCCAGCTCCGCGACCTGGGCGGCAATGACCTCGCGGTCGTCGGGATCGGCGATCGCGTCCAGCTCCGCCCGGGCGAGCTCGGCGTACTGCTCCGCCTCCGCACGGTTCCCCACCGCCAGGTGGGCGCGGGCCGTGACCTCGAGGGCGGAGGCGAGGTCCCAGTCCGCGAAGCCCTCGCCGCCCGCGCGCACGAGAGCGAGGGCGCGCTGGGCGTGGTGGAGGGCCGCCTCGGGCCGGCCGAGCGCCGCGTACACGCGCGCGCACTGGTTCTCGCCCCGCGCGAGATGCGCGGGCGTCCCCACCTCGCCCCAGTGGTGGCGGGAGGCATGGACGACGTGCACGAGCTCGTCGTCCTCCTCCGGCGTCCGCTCGGGCCGCTCCAGGAGCTGCCAGCTCCGGTTGAAGAGGTCGACCGCAAGCCGCCGGTGGGTGGCGGCGTCGACGGCGCTCACGCTCAGGTCGTCCATGACGGGCTCCTTCCCTTCGACGAGTCGTTGCAGGCGGGTGAGGGCGTGTCTCAGCTCGAGCGAGCGCACGGCCAGCCGTGCCTGGTGGGCGAGCAGCCGCGCGCGCAGCTCCGCCCGGTCGCCGTCCAGGAGGGCGGCGATCTCGAGCAGCGGCACCTCGAGCTCGCGCAGCCGCCGGACGGCGACCCCGCGCGCCACCTGGTCGGCCGTGTACCGGCGGTAGCGCGTGTCCGGGTCGACGTCGGCCGGGCTGAGCAGGCCGAGGCGGTCGTAGCTGCGCAGCGCCTTCGCCGAGATCCCGGTCGCGCGCGCGAACGCGCCGATGGTCATCGCTCCCTCGGGCACGCCCGCACCTTAGGCCCTCCCCGCGGGGGAAGGTCAAGCGGTCGCCGGCGGCCGCCGCCCGGATACACTCGGCGCCCGTGACCCGGCCGTACGAGGAGCTGAAGGCGGAGCTCGCAGAGCTCGTCGCGATCCCCTCCGTCAGCGCCGACCCCGAGCGGGCGCGCGACGTGGAGGCGGCGGCGGGCTGGGTGGCCGAGCGGATCCGGGCCGCGGGCGGCAGCGCCGACGTCGTTCCCTGGAACGGCGGGCGGCCGCTCGTGCTCGGCGAGGTGCCCGCGTCCGCGAAGCCCGAGGCCGCGCCCACCGTGCTCTGCTATGCCCACTTCGACGTGCAGCCGGAGGACCCGCTCGAGCTCTGGGACTCTCCGCCCTTCGAGCTCGTCGAGCGCGACGGCTGGCTGTACGCCCGCGGCGTCGCCGACGACAAGGCGCACCTGTTCATGCTCCTCGAGGCCGCGCGCGCGCTCGCCGAGGCGGGCGAGCTGCCGGTCAACCTGCGCTTCGCGTTCGACTCGGAGGAGGAGGTGGGCGGCCAGTCGGTCGTCGAGTGGGCCGCCGCCGACGAGCGTGGGGCCGACGCGGCCATCGTGCTCGATGGGGACATGGCCGAGCGCGGCGTGCCCACCTTCTACACGGCGCTGCGCGGCCTCTGCTACTTCCACGTCCGCGTCCGCACCGGCGAGCGCGATCTGCACTCGGGCCTCTTCGGGGGCGCGGCCCTGAACGCCATGCACGCGCTCGTGCAGACGCTGTCCGCCGTCCTCCCGCGCGACGGGCGCCTGCCGGAGCCGCTCCGCGTGGGCGTCGCCCCTCCCTCCGCCGCGGAGACGGCGAGCTGGGCGGAGCTCACGCCCGGGGCCGAGCTGCTCGCAGAGGTCGGCGCCCGGCCCGCCGACTCGGAGGCCGCGGCGGAGTTCTACGTGCGGACGTGGGCGGAGCCGTCCGTGGACGTGCACGGGCTGGGCGGCGGCTCGCCCGACCTCGTCAAGACCGTGCTCCCGGTCGAAGCGCGCGCGAACGTCTCCGTCCGCATCGTCCCCGGCCAGAGCGTGGAGGAGGTGAGCGCGGCGTTCGAGCGCCTGCTGCGCGAGGCCGCGCCCGCGGGGGCCGAGCTCGAGGTGACGCGCCAGTCGTGGGGCGAGCCCGCGCTCGTCTCGCCCGACGCGCCCGCGGTGCGGCTCGCGCGCGAGGCCTTCGAGCACGTGCTCGGCCACCGGGCGCTGCTCGTGCGCGTGGGCGGCTCCATCCCCGTCGCGCAGGCGCTCGTCGCGCGCGGGATCCCGGCGATCGTGACGGGTCTCGCCACGCGCGATGCGAACGCCCACTCGCCCAACGAGCGCTTCCCCGCCGAGTTCCTCGTCCGCGGCGTCGAGGTCGTGGGCGAGACGTACCGCCGCCTCGCCGAGCTTGGCTAGCGCCCCCTTCGCCTGCGCGCTCGCGGCCGAGCTCGCCGACGACGTCCTCGAGCGCTTCCTCCGCTACGTGCGTATCGACACCCAGGCCGCGCACCGCGTGGTGCGGCGGCCGAGCACGGACAAGCAGCTCGACCTCTCGCGGCTGCTCGTGGCGGAGCTCCGCGAGCTCGGCCTCGCCGACGCGCGGCTGACCGAGAACGCGACCGTCTTCGCCAGCCTCCCGGGCGTCGAGGGCGCGACCCCCGTCGGGCTGATCGCGCACGTGGACACGACGCCGGACGTGCTCGGCGCGGGCGTCTCGCCGCTCGTGCACCGGGCCTGGGACGGCGCGCCCATCGTGCTCCCCGGCGATCCGCACCAGGTGCTCGACCCGGCCGAGCTGCCCGAGCTCGCCGCGCGCGTCGGCCACGACCTGGTCACGAGCGACGGGACGACGCTCCTGGGCGCGGACGACAAGGCGGGGATCGCCGAGATCGTGGCCGCGGTCGCCTACCTCGTCCGCCATCCCGAGGTGCGGCACGCGCCCGTGCGCGTCGCGTTCACCGTGGACGAGGAGGTCGGCCGCGGCGCTGAGGGCTTCGACCTGGACGCCTTCGGGGCCGAGGTCGCGTACACCCTGGACGGCTCCGGCCTCGGCGAGCTGGAGGTGGAGACGTTCTCGGCCAAGTCCGTCCGCGTCGTCATCCGCGGCCTCTCCGTGCACCCGGGCACGGCGAAGGGCAAGCTCGTGAACGCGGTCAAGCTGGCCGCCTCGCTCGTCGAGGCGCTGCCCAGGGACGAGCTCTCTCCGGAGACGACCGAGGGCCGCGAGGGCTACGTGCACCCGCACCGCATCGCCGGCAATGCCGAGGAGGCGATCGTGGACTTCATCGCCCGCGACCACGACGACGAGCTCCTCGCGCGCCACGTTGCGCTCGTCCGCGAGCTGGCGGAGGACGTCGCCCGGCGCGAGCCGCGGGCCCGCGTGGAGATCGAGGAGCGCGACTCCTACCGCAACATGCGGCCCTACATCGACCGCGACCCGCGGGTCGTGGAGGCGGCGCTGGAGGCGATCCGGCGGGCGGGGGTGGAGCCGCGGCTCGCGTTCACGCGCGGCGGCACGGACGGCGCCGTCCTCTCCTCCCAGGGGCTGCCGACGCCCAACCTGTTCACGGGCGGCCAGGAGTACCACTCGGTGCGGGAGTGGGCGAGCGTGCAGGACATGGCCGCCGCGGCGGCGACCGTCGTCCACCTCGCCCAGGTCTGGGCCGAGCCGGTCTAGCGAGCTCCCGGGCGCTACGCTCGGGCCGTGCCGCGGCTCGTCGGCGTCAACCACGTCGCGGTCGAGGTGGGCGACCTCGAGCAGGCGCTCGCCTTCTTCGAGCGCATCTTCGACGGCGTCACGCTGCGCGGCCGCTCCGGCGGCATGGCGTTCGTCGACCTCGGCGACCAGTTCCTCGCGCTCGAGCGCGCCGAGCGCCCCGTCGCCGCCGGGCACTACGGGCTCGTCGTGGACGACCGCGAGGCGACGCTGCGCCGCGCCCGCGAGGCGGGTGCCGCCGTCGCCGGGAACGTCGTGCGCGACCCGTGGGGCAACCGCTGGCAGGTCGTCGAGTACGGCGACGTCCAGTTCACGAAGGCGCCACGCATCCTCGAGGGGATGGGGCTCGCCGGCCTGCGCAAGTCCGAGCGGGCGCTCGCCGAGCTGCGCGAGAAGGGCCTCGCGGACTGACGGGAGCGGCGCTCGCGCTACGTCGCGTGGACGCCGCAGCCGAGCCAGTCGTGGCCGAAGCGGCGCATCTCGTGCACGATCGGCAGGAGCGCCTGGCCCTTCGCGGTCAGCTCGTACTCCACCCGTGGCGGCGACTCCGGGTAGCTGCGGCGGAGGACCATGCCCTGCTCCTCGAGCCAGCGCAGGCGCTCGGAGAGCGTCCGCGGGCTGATTCCCGTGCACGCGCGCTCGAGCTCGGTGAAGCGTCGGGGCCCCTCCGAGAGGTCGTGGACGATGAGCACCGTCCACTTGGAGCCCACGATCTCCGCCGCCCCCGCGACGGAGCAGGTCGGCGCCTCGTGGACGGGGAGCATCGTGCGTGCGGCCACGAGCGGATTGTACGGGTCCGTCCCGGGAGCGCCCGCGCGCCGGCCGGCGCCGGGCGTCAGTCCCAGGGCGGTGGGTTGTGCACCCAGCGACCGCCCACCATCGTGGCCACGACCTCGACCGAGCCGAGCTCCTCCGGCGGGCAGGCGACCGGGTCGCGGCTGAGCACGACGAGGTCGGCGAGGTAGCCGGGCAGGAGCTTCCCGCGCCGGCGCTCGTCCCCCGTGAGCCAGGCGGGCGCGACGCAGGTCGCGTGCAGCGCCTCCTCGGCGGTGAGTGCCTCGTGCAGGCGCCAGCCCGGCCGCTCGTCGATCGTGCGCAGGACGGCGGCGCGGAGCCCGGCCAGCGGGTCGAGCTCCTCGATCGGGGCGTCGGAGCCGTTCGCGAGCAGCGCCCCGGAGGCGAGCAGCGAGCGGAAGGCGTAAGCCCCGTCCAGGCGGTCGGGCCAGAAGCGCTCGGCCAGGTCGCGGTCGGAGGGCGCGTGCGAGAACTGGACGGAGCAGGCGACGCCCAGCTCGGCAAAGCGGGGCAGGTCCTCGGGGGCGAGGCACTGGGCGTGCTCGACCCGCTGGCGCAGGCCGCGCGGCGCCCACTCCTCGCGCGTGGCCGCGAAGGCATCCAGCGCCTCCCGGTTCGCCCGGTCGCCGATCGCGTGCACGGCGACCGGCCAGCCGGCGCGCGCGGCCCGGCGGACGATCTCGGCGAGCTCCTCCCCGCTCGTGATGCGCACGCCCGAGCCGTCCAGCAGCCACGCCGTCTGGGAGCCGAGCGTGCCGTCCATGAAGACCTTCAGGTAGCCGAGCCGGAGGAAGTCGTCGCCGAGGCCGGAGCGCAGACCGAGCTGCTCGAGCTCGGTCAGCTTCCGCCAGGGGAGCGACTGCCATACCCGCAGCGTGAGGCCGGCGCGCTCCCGGACGCGCTGGAAGATCCCCGGCGCGCCCACCCAGCCGTCCTTGTCGTGCACGGCCGTCACGCCGCGGCCGTGCACGAGCGCGATCCCGGCGCGCGTGACCTCCACCCACTCCTCGTCCGTCACGGCCGGGAAGCGCTCGCGGAAACGCCAGGCCGCCTCCTCGCGCAGCACGCCCGTCGGCTCGCCGCGCTCGTCGCGCTCGACGACGCCTCCCTCCGTCTCGAGGTCGCCGCCGGCGAGCGCGAGCGCGGCGGAGTTGAGCCAGAGCGAGTGCAGGTCCTTGGCCCAGAGCGCCGCCGGCACGGAGCCGGTCACCCCGTCCAGCGCCTCCTTCGTCGGCCGGGCCTCCCAGCCCGCCGAGCGCCAGCCCTGCCCGCGGATCCAGCCGCTCGCGCTCGGCCGCGCTCGGCGCACGACGGCGAGCGCCTCCGCGAGCGAGGTCACGCCGTCCAGGCTCGCGTCCCGCTGCCCGAGCGCCCAGGTGGGGAAGTGGACGTGCGCGTCGGTGAAGCCGGGGACGACGCAGCGGCCGCCCAGGTCGACCACGTCGGGCGTGGGCAGCGCCGTCTCGTGCGCGCCGACGCCGCCGGCGATCCGGTCGCCGGCCACGGCGAGCGAGCGGGCGACGGGGAGCGAGGGGTCGAGGGTGCGGACGACGCCGTTCTCGAGGAGCATGGCGGGCGAACCGTACCCGCGAGAGGAGGAGCACAATGATCGACCACGTCGCCTTCCACGTGAGCGACCTCGAGCGCAGCCGTCGCTTCTACGAGCAGGCGCTCGCCCCGCTCGGCTACGGCCTGGCCTTCGAGCTGGAGGGCATGGTCGCGTGGGGGCCGGAGGGCTACCCCCGCTTCGCGGTCCGCGTGGGCGACACGCCGAGCACGAGCGGGCACGTCGCCTTCACCGTGGAGGATCGCGCGAGCGTGGACGCCTTCCACGCGGCCGCGGTCGCGGCGGGCGGGCAGGACAACGGGCCGCCCGGGCTGCGCGAGCACTACCACCCGACGTACTACGCCGCGTTCGTCCGCGACCCGGATGGGAACAACGTCGAGGCGGTGTGCCACGCGGCCGGGTAGGACCGGCTACTTCAGGGCCGCGTCGAACGCGCGCTCGAGCAGGTCGGCGAGGGAGCCGGTCGCGTTCCGGCCCGAGTTGGTGATGGCGTAGGCCTGCACGCCGCCCGGGAAGATCATCGCCAGCGCGGAGCAGCCGATGCCCGTTCTCGAGCCCGGGCACGCGCCGCTCTTCCAGACGTACGCGCCGGCGACGCCGCTCTCGGTCGAGTCGAAGCCGAGGAAGCCGGTCTTCATCGCCTCCGCGGTCGCCTTGGGCACGATCAGGCCGCGGTCGAGGGCGCTCAGGAACTCGACGAAGTCCCACGCGGAGATGGCGACGTACCCGGCGCCGGCCCGCAGGTGGAAGTCGGGGCGCGGGCAGACCCCCTTCGTGCGCCGGCTGCGGTGGTCGTAGACGCAGGCGTAGTCCGCGCTGCCCCCGACGTAGAAGGCGAAGTCGACGCCGTGCGGGTCGAGCATGCGCTTGAGGCGGGCCCAGAAGCGGCTCGAGATCGCCTGGTTGATCGCGTCGTTCTCGTTCGCGCAGCCCCGCGACTCGAAGATGGCGCGCACGCGGGCGGGGTCGTCCACGAGCGGGACGAGCGGGCGCAGCAGGGCGTAGTTGACGTTTTGGTAGGCGGGGCTGCGCCTGACCGCGCCGAGCTCGATCACCTTGCGCAGGCACTCGTACGGGTCGCTGCAGTCCACGCGACCGTCGTCGAAGCGGGTCCGGTGCGCGAGCAGGTCGCGGAACGTGAGCTCGGAGACGCCCTTCCCCTGCCTCCAGCACGAGGGTAGGTACGGAGCGACCCGGGCGTCGACCGAGATCCCCCGCTCGCCCAGGACCCGCAGCAGGAGCGCGGCGCTCATCGTCTTGGAGGTGCTCGCCGCCTGGCTCTTCGTCCGGACCGTGAACGGCTTGGGGCCGCCGTTCGCGGCGAGCAGCCGCTGCCCGCCGGCCTTGCGCACGACCACGATCCCGTGCTGCGCGATCGCGTACGACCAGCCGACCGCGTTGCCGGCGAGCTTGTCCTCGACTCGCTTCGCGAACCGGCCGAAGTCGAGCGCGTAGTCGGGGTCGAGGGTCATCGAGCGGCTCACGACGCCGCCGAGCGTGAGGCGCCGGTTCGCCCCCACCGTGAGGGCGAACGAGCCCTGACGCGAGGCGCTCGCCCCTTTCGGCACGTCCGCGTAGGCGCCGGTCACGGTCGTTCCCGAGCGCGTGCCGACGAGCACGATGACGACGCCCGGCCGCTCGCCGGGCTGGCTCTCCTGCTCGACGACGCCGACGACCGCGCCCGGCGAGCTCGTGTCCTCGGTCAGGTAGGCGCGGCTGCCGGCGCCCGCGAACGCGCCCGTGAGGTTGCTCGGGCTCGGATTCTGGAACCCGGCCACGGTCTTGTTCGGCCACTGGATCCCGCCCGGGGGGATCGCCTGCCAGACGGCGGGGAGGTCGCTGCCCGGCGTGATGCGCACGAGCCGCGCGCCCGCCTGCGACCAGCGCAGCTCGATCGTGCCGCGGCCCTGCGCCCGGCCCTTCGGCACGAACCAGTAGCGGGTGTCCTTCACCGCGCTGCCCTCCACCGTCCCGGCGAGGACGAACGCCGTCCCCCTGCCCGGATGCTCGCCGAACGCGTACAGCGTCTGGCCGACCTGGCGCGTGTACAGGGCGCTGCCGTCGTCGCCGCGGTAGATCCGGTTCAGGTGCCGTCCGTCCGGGGTGCCCGCAGCCGAGGCGGGAAGGGCGACCGCGATCGCCAGCGCGAGGACGATGGCGGCGCGCGAGCTCGCCATGGGTCGCACGATAGTGACAAACGCCGCGAATGGCACGCCCGGCCGAGACCCGCCAGCTCGCCCTAGACTCCGCTCGTGCCCTGGGAGCCGCTCACCGACGAGCAGCTCGAGATCCGCGAGCTCGTGCGCACGCTCGCCCGGGAGCGCATCGCGCCGCGCGCGGCCGAGATCGACGCCTCGCACGAGTTCCCCTGGGACGTGGTCGAGCTCTTCCGCGAGCACGGGATCTTCGGGCTCTTCTTCGACGAGGAGTGGGGCGGCACCGGCACCGGGACGCTCCTCTCGCTGGTCGCGATCGAGGAGGTGTCGAAGGTGTGCGCGACGAGCGGGCTCGTGCTCGCGGTGCAGGAGCTCGGCTCGCTCGCGCTCAAGCTCGCCGGCAGCGGGGAGCAGCAGGCCCGCTACCTGCCGCGCCTCGCCTCCGGGGAGTGGCTCGCCGCGTACGCGCTGACGGAGGCGGGCTCCGGATCCGACTCGGCGGCGATGCGCACGACGGCGCGGCGGGACGGCGACCACTACGTCCTCGACGGCTCCAAGCGCTTCATCACGAACGCGGCCGTCGCGACCCTGTACACGGTGTTTGCGAAGACGGATCCGGACGCGGGCCACGCCGGGATCTCCGCCTTCGTCGTGGAGGCGGACACGCCCGGCTTCGAGGTCGCGCGCCTGGAGCCCAAGATGGGGATCGCCGGGTCGACCACCGGGGAGCTCGTCTTCGACGGCGCCCGCGTCCCGGCCGCGAACCTCGTGGGCGCGGAGGGCGAGGGGTTCAAGATCGCGATGCGCGTGCTCGACCGCTCCCGGCCGGGCGTCGCCGCGCAGGGGCTCGGCATCGCGCAGGGCGCGACCGACTACGCGCTCGAGTACGCGCGCACGCGCGAGACCATGGGCAGGCCGATCGCCGAGCACCAGCTCGTGGCGGCCAAGCTGGCGGACATGGAGACCCGCTGCGAGGCGGCGCGCGGGCTCCTCTACCGCTTCGGGCGCATGGTGGACGAGGGGGCCGCCGACCACGAGCTGACCAAGGCCTCGGCCATGGCCAAGCTCTTCTGCACGGACACGGCAATGGAGGTCACGACCGAGGCCGTGCAGATCCTGGGCGGGTACGGCTACATCAAGGAGTACCCGGTCGAGCGCATGATGCGCGACGCCAAGATCACGCAGATCTACGAGGGCACGAACGAGATCCAGCGCCTCGTCATCGCGCGCGAGATGCTGAAGGAGTCGCGCGCCTTCCTGCTCGCCGGCGTCGCCTGACCCGCGAGCGGCGGCGACGAGCGGAGGCGCCGGCGGTGCGGCCCGCCGGCGCCTCTCTCCCGGCCGCGCCCGCCACCGCGCGGAGCGGCCGGTCGCTGCGGCTCCGCTACGTCCGGCCGCAGTGCACGAGAGCGTTCAGGCAGCCCTCGACCAGCTTGCGCAGCTGCCCCGGGTTCCAGGCGTTGAAGAAGTCCGCGTGCGCGCTGAGCTGGCCGCCCGAGGCGAGCGAGAAGCCCTCTCCGCCCCGCGTCGGGTAGCGGAAGATCACCTCGAGCGCCGGCACCTCGACCGGGTGCGTGGCCGGGCACACGCCGCGCAGCGCGTACGCCATGTGGCTGCGGTGGTCGGGGCTGTCCAGGCTGCGCCCGTCCCAGCAGCTCGGGAAGCGCACGTGCAGGCGCAGGAACGAGCCGGGTGCCTCGGGGCACGTCGGCACCGTGCTCGAGGGGCGAAGGCCGCCCGCCAGCCCGCAGTTCCAGAACGTCACGCGGAAGGACTGCGGGCTCGTCGCGGCGGCGTCGCCCGCGACCACGCGCAGCCCGTTCGGGAACGTGCTCACCGGAGCGAGCGTCGCGCGGCGGTAGTAGATCGTCGCCCCGCGCGGGAGCACCGGCTCGCTGCCCCGGTACAGCGTCGGCATCCAGTACGCGGCGGTGTCCGCGGGGCGCTGGCAGGTGGTGTCGCCTGCGCGCAGGGAGCCGAACGTCGAGCCGGCGCTCGTCGTCCGGTTCCCGACGAAGGTGTGGTCGTGCGAGGCGCCCGGCCGGCCCGGGAACACGATCGGGTCGTCCGGGGCGCGGTGGCTGAAGCGGCAGGTCTCGACGAAGTTGACGCCGCGCAGGTCGGCGCGGCTCATCGCCTCGCGGCCGTCCCGGCTGGGCGGCTTGGCGAGGGCGGAGGCGGCGAGCCCGACGGCGAGCAGGCCCGCGGCGCCCAGGGTGACGACGAGTGGAGCTCTCACGGTTTCCTCCCCTGACGACGCATCGGTCGCTCTGAGTCAGCCACCGTGCCGTTCGGATCCGTTGAGCGATCTGTCACGAGGTCGTAAGGATTCGGTACGGAGTCGGGCGGGAGGCGCAAGACTGCGGGGGCAGCCGCATCTCCTCCGACAGGCGAACGAAAGGAGAGGCACATGTCACGCCGCACGCCGCTCGTCACGCTGTCCCTGCTCGCCTGCGCGGCGCTCGTCGCCGTGGGGGCGGCCGCCGGGGCCCAGGCGAAGAAGGGCAAGCCGTCCCTCTCGGCCACCCCCGTCTTCAAGGTGCACCTGAAGCCGAGCCAGGAGGTGCCGCGCGTCACCGGTCTCAAGGCCGACGCGATCGGGCACGTGACCTTCGACCTCGAGCGCTCCCCGGCGGGGGCGATCACCTCCGGCGAGGTGATCTTCTACCTCAACTACTCGTTCCCCGGGACCGTCACGCTGAACGGGCTGCACGTCCACGCGGGGGCGAAGGGCACCGCCGGGCCGCCCGTGATCGACTCGGGCCTGACGGCCTCGCCGATCGTGGACGCCGACGGGCAGGGCAACGTCACACGCGTGGTCACGACCGGCTTCACCCCGGCCACGCTGCAGGCCATCCTGGACAACCCGCGCGGGTACTACGTGAACCTGCACACGAGCACCCACCCGGCGGGCGCCGTCCGCGACCAGCTCCACAACCCGAAGAAGCGCTGACCGTCGGCGGGGGCCGGCCCCGACCGGCCCCCCCGCTGGCATAGTCGCGCCGTGCAGCTCCACCTCGGCCGGACGCTCGACCACGTGCACCTGCGCGTCCGCGACCTCGAGTGGAGCCGCCGCTTCTACCAGGCGGCGCTCGGCGCCCTCGGGCGCGAGGTGCGGAGCGGCGAGGGCTGGTTCTCCTGCGACGAGCTCTGGGTGAGCGCCGACGGGCCGCCCACCGAGCGTCTGCACCTCGCCTTCCAGGCCGAGGACGAGGCCGCCGTGCGGCGCTTCTACGCGGCGGCGATCGCGGCCGGAGGACGTGACCACGGCGCGCCCGGCGAGCGCCCGTACCACCCCGGCTACTTCGCGGCGTACGTCCTCGACCCGGACGGGAACAACGTCGAGGCCGTGTACCACGGCCCCGCGCGGCGGTCCGCCGCCTCGGTCGTGGTCGAGCCCGCCGACTGACTCCGCTACGCCGTCTTGACGACCGCGTAGCTCTTGCGGACCGTCTCGCGTACGTCCCAGCGGCCGGACCAGCCGTCCGGGAGCACGAGCACCGCGCCGGGCCGGATCTCGGCTGTCGTGCCGTCGGCGCCGGTGATCGTCCCGCTGCCGGCGACGAAGTGCATCTGCTCCGTGAAGCCGGCGCAGGACGCGGCGAAGGAGCCGGGGGTGACCTCCCAGACGCCGAGCTCGACCCGCCCGTCGTCGAAGAGCACCCGCCACGACTCGTACGGCTCCCCGGCGAGCGCCGTCGGCACGGGCCGGCCGCTCGCGAGCTCAACCGCCAGGACGTCCTCGACCCTCACGGCGCCGACCCTACCCGCTCGCGGGCGCGGGGCGCCTCGCCAGGAGGCGTCGCCGGCGGGTACCGGCCGCGCACCTCGTCCACGTACGCCGCCAGTCGGTCGGCGATCGCGACGTCGGCGATCTCCAGCACGTTCTCCGCGTTCCGCTCGCCCGAGCGCGAGAGGTTGAAGCTGCCCACGAAGGAGGTGTCGTCGGCGACCACGACCTTCGCGTGCATGAGGTCGCGCACCGATCCGGGCGACCACGGCGTGGAGGCCTTGCCGCTCCAGGGCGCCCCCTCGAGGACGCGCCGGAGCAGCGGGATCTTCCACGCGCTGACGCCGTTCGCGAGCCACTGCCCGAAGACCTCGTCCACCTGCGTGTCGTCCACGACGCCCGCGACGTCGCAGCGGCGCTCGCTCACGACCTCGACGAGCGTGGCCAGGATGGGCCCCGAGGTGAGCACCGGAGACGCGATGCGGATGCGCCGGCGCGCCTTGCCCAGGTGCTTCGCGATCCGGTGCGAGAGCGCCTCTCCGTGCCCCGGGCAGAACCACGCGCGCACGCGCGCGCCGTCCACCTGCACGGGCCGCGGCTCCACCGTGCCCGTGCCCTCGACGCGCCCGCTCGTCCACAGCTCCTCGAAGGCGAGTCCGTACGCGTACGCGATCGCGGCGGAGCGGACGACGACGATCACGTTCTCCTGCCGCGTCCACGAGTCGTCCGTCCAGTTCGCCGAGCCCGTCCAGACCGCCTCGCCGTCGCGTACGGCGAACTTGTGGTGCATGAGGTCGGGGATCCCGGCGATGCCGCGCGTCTCCACCGGGAGCGCCTCGAGCGCTTCCGGCGCGGTCTCGGGGGGCGGCGGCACGGGGATCGGGCCGGGGTGGTCGACGTTGTACAGGAGCCGCACGGCCACTCCGCGCTGCACGGCCGCGAGCAGCGAGGCGAGGACGAGCCCGCCCGCGTCGGTCTCGAAGCGGACGTCGTACAGCGCGAGGTCGAGGCGGGAGCGCGCGCCGGCCAGGAAGCCGGCGATGCCGCGCGCGACCTCGGCCGCCCGCTGGCCGCCGTCGGTCAGGGTCTGGACCTCGATGGCGGGTCCCGCGCCGGGCGCGGTCACGCCCGCTGGGCCGCCTTGTAGGCGCGCTTGTGCGCCTGGTAGCGCTCGAGCGCCTCGCGCGAGTCCACGTCGCCCAGCGTCGGATGCGGGGGAACGAGACCCGCGGCGGCCGCGACGCCGAAGCGCTTCGCGAGTACGGAGCCGAGCGCCTTCACCTTCATCTCCCCGAAGCCGGGCAGCTCCTCGATCCGGCGGCGCAGGTCGTCGGCGTCCGCCGCGTCCCGCCAGAGCCGCGACGCGTCGCCGCCGTAGCGCTCGACGACGAACGCGGCGAGCGCCTGGACGCGGCGCGCCATGCTGCCCGGGAAGCGGTGCACGGCCGGCCGCTCGCGGAAGGCCGCCTCCATTCGGTCGGGATCGAGTGCCGCCAGCTCCGCCGCGTCGAGCGTGCCCAGGCGCTGGCGCAGCTTCAGCGGGCCCTCGAACGCGGTCGGGACGGGCACCTGCTGGTCGAGCGCGAACCCGATCAGGAGCGCGAGCGGGTCCTCCGCGAGCAGGCGGTTGGCCTCGTCCGAGTCCGTGAAGTGGAGGGCCGCGGGCACGGCCCGAGTCTAGACCGCGCCCGCTTTCCTCAGCTCCTGACGGTCAGCACGAGCGGCCTCGTGGCGCGGGCGCCCAGGCGGTCGCGCACCTCGACCGTGAACCGGAACGTGCCCGATTCGGTCGGGGTGCCGCGGAGGCGCCCGGTCGCAGCGTCGAGGCGAAGGCCGTCCGGCAGCTGCCCGCGCACGACGCGCCAGCGCTTCGCGCCGACTCCGCCGGTCGTGGCCAGGCGGGCGGAGTACGTCTCACCCGCCTCCGCGCCCCGCAGCCGGGACGTGCGCACGGCGAGACGGGCCGCGATCCGGACCGTCGCGGTGACGGTGACCCGCTGCCCGGCGGCGTCGGCGGCGACGACCGTGAGCGGGAAGGTGCCCGCGGCGCGGGGCCGGCCCGCCAGCGCGCCCGTCGCCGGATCGAGCGCAAGGCCGACGGGCAGCGCTCCGCTCGCGAGCGACCACGTCACGGGGGCGAGCCCCCCGGCGGCGCGGAAGCCGCCGCGGAAGCGGATGCCGACCTCGCCGGCGGACAGCGCCGCGCCCGCCTGCAGCGCGGTGACGGCGTGGAGCGTGAGCTCGCGCTCGCCGAAGCGGCGGAACGGCTCGCGCGCGCGAACGACGAACGTCTTCGAGTCGGCTCCCGTCGGCGTGCCGGAGAGCACCCCGTTCTCCGAGAGCGTCAGTCCCGCGGGCAGCGATCCGGAGACGATGTCCCAGGTGACGGGCCAGCCCGCCTCGGGATTCGAGAACTCGAGCTGGACGCGGTACGGCGTCCCCACGAGCGCGGCGGGAAGCGACGAGGTCGTGACCGCGAGGTCGGGGAGGACGGTCATGAAGTACTGGCCCTGCGACTGGATCGAGGGGTACTGGCACGCGGGGTTGTGCGGGCCCGAGTTGTCGTCGAGCGCGACCCAGAACTCGAACCTCCCCGCCAGGGTCGGGGTGCCCGTGAGCAGCCCGTCCTGGGTGATGCGGAGCCCGGGCGGGACGGTGCCGTTCAGGTAGGAGAACCGGTAGGGGACGCAGCCCTCCTCCGCTTCGAACTCCCACTCGTAGGGCGTTCCCACCTCGCCGGGCGGCGGCTGGAAGTCCGTCTCCAGGTCGAGGGCGCTTGCGCCGGGGGCGAGCAGGAGCGGTCCGAGCACGACGGCGAGCACGGCAGCGAGGCGGTTGAGACGCACGGTTGATCCCTCCCGGACGAGACGACGGACGCGGTGTGAAGGTACCACCGAGGCCCGCCGGACGAAACGCGCGGCCGGGGGAGCCGCGCGGAGCTACGCTCAGCGGGTGGGTGCGCTCGACGTCTTCTCGCCGCGCACGCGAGCCTGGTTCGAGCGGGCGTACGAGGCGCCCACGCCCGCGCAGGAGCTCGGCTGGCCGGCGATCGCCAGGGGCGGGCACGTGCTCGTCCAGGCGCCGACCGGGTCGGGGAAGACGCTCGCCGCGTTCCTGATCGGGATCGACCGGCTGAACGAGACGCCGGGCGAAGGGCTGCGCCTGCTCTACGTCTCCCCGCTCAAGGCGCTCAACTACGACATCGAGCGCAACCTGCGCGCGCCGCTCGCGGGGCTCGGCTCGGAGCTCGCGGTCGCCGTCCGCACGGGCGACACCCCCGCCGACGAGCGCCGCCGCCTGGTCCGCACGCCGCCGGACGTGCTCATCACGACGCCGGAGTCGCTCTTCCTGCTCCTCACCTCGCAGGCTCGCGAGACGCTGCGCGGAGTCGAGACGGTGATCCTGGACGAGGTGCACGCCGTCGCGGGCACGAAGCGCGGCGCGCACCTGGCGCTCAGCCTGGAGCGCCTGGAGCGGCTGGTCGAGCGGCCCTGCCAGCGCATCGGGCTCTCCGCGACGCAGCGGCCCCTGGCCGAGATCGGGCGCTACGTCGCGGGCAGCGAACGGGAGATCGAGCTCGTGGACGCGGGCGTGCGGCGCGAGCTCGACCTGCAGGTCGTCGTCCCGGTGGAGGACCTGCGCGAGCTCGGCTCCACCTCCGAGCTCTCGGTCCCGCCGCTCGCGGACGGCGTGGAGCTCGGCGCCGGGGTGGAGCAGTCGAGCCGCTCCATCTGGCCCTCCATCTACCCCGCGATCCTCGAGCTCGTTCGCACGCACCGCTCGACGATCGTGTTCGTGAACAACCGCCGTCTCGCCGAGCGGCTCGCGCTGCGCCTCAACGAGCTGGCCGGGGAGGAGCTCGCGCGCGCCCACCACGGCTCGCTCGCCCGGGAGCAGCGCGTCCAGGTGGAGGAGCTGCTGAAGGCGGGCCGCATCCCGTGCCTCGTCGCCACCTCCTCGCTCGAGCTCGGCATCGACACGGGCGCGGTCGACCTCGTCGTCCAGGTGGAGAGCCCCAAGTCCGTCGCCCGCGGCCTGCAGCGCGTCGGGCGCGCCGGCCACGCCCTGCACGCGGTGTCTCGCGGCCGCATCTTCCCGAAATTCCGCGCCGACCTGCTCGAGTGCGCGGTGGTCGCGCAGGCGATGCGGGAGGGCGCGATCGAGGAGACCCGCGTCCCGCGCAACCCGCTGGACGTGCTCGCGCAGCAGGTGGTGGCGATCTGCGCCGACGAGGAGGTGGCGGTGGACGAGCTGCACGCGCTCGTGCGCTCCGCGTACCCCTTCGCCGAGCTCTCCCGCGCGCAGCTCGAGAACGTGCTCGACATGCTCGCCGGCCGCTACCCATCCGACGAGTTCGCGGAGCTGCGGCCGCGGATCGTCTGGGACCGCACCGCCGGCGTCGTGCGCGGCCGCGCGGGCGCGCGCCGGCTGGCGGTCACGAACGCGGGCACCATCCCCGACCGCGGCCTCTTCGGCGTCCACCTCGCCGACGGCGGCGGCAGGGTGGGGGAGCTCGACGAGGAGATGGTGTACGAGGCCCGCGCCGGCCAGACGTTCGTCCTCGGCGCCTCCACTTGGCGGATCGAGGACATCACCCGCGACCGCGTGCTCGTCTCCCCGGCGCCCGGCGTGCCCGGGGTCGCGCCCTTCTGGAAGGGCGAGGGCATCGGCCGGCCGGCGGAGCTCGGCGAGCGGATCGGACGCGCCGCACGGGAGCTCGCCGCCCTCGCGCCCGAGGACGCGCTCGCGCGCCTGCGCGACGAGCACGGCCTCGACGAGCGCGCCGCCCGCAACCTCGTGACCTACCTCGCCGAGCAGGAGCGCATCACCGGCGTCGTCCCCTCCGAGCGCACGATCGTCGTCGAGCGCTTCCGCGACGAGATCGGCGACTGGCGGGTCTGCATCCTGAGCCCCTTCGGCGGGCGGGTGCACGCTCCCTGGGCGCTCGCCCTGGGGGCGCGCCTGCGCGACGCGCTCGGGCTCGAGGCGCAGGCGATCTGGTCGGACGACGGCATCGCGCTCCACTTCCCGGACGCGGACGTGCCGCCGCCCGTGGCCGACCTCCTGCTCGACCCGGAGGAGCTCGAGGACCTCGTCGTCGCCGAGCTCGGCCGCTCCGCGCTCTTCGGCGCCCGCTTCCGCGAGGCCGCCTCCCGGGCCCTCCTCATCCCGCGCCGCAGCCCGGGCCGGCGCACCCCGCTCTGGCAGCAGCGCCTGAAGGCGCAGAGCCTGCTCCAGGTCGCCCGCCGCTATCCGCAGTTCCCGATCGTGCTGGAGGCGTACCGCGAGTGCCTGCAGGACGTGTTCGACCTGCCGGCGCTCCGCCGCCTCCTGCGCGGCCTGCAGAGCCGGGAGCTCGACGTGGTCGAGGTCGAGACCGCCTCCGCGTCGCCCTTCGCCTCGTCGCTCCTCTTCCAGTACGTCGCCACGTACATGTACGAGGACGACACGCCGGCCGAGGAGCGCCGTGCGCAGGCCCTCTCCCTCGACCGCGAGCTCCTCCGCGAGCTGATGGGCTCCGACGAGCTGCGCGAGCTCCTCGACCCGGGCGCCCTCGCCGAGGTCGAGGCCTCGCTGCGGCCGTCCCCCCGCAACGCCGACGCCCTCCACGACCTGCTCCGCGCGGCCGGCCCGCTGCTCGAGGAGGAAGCCGACCCGGGGTTCGCGGAGACGCTCGTGCGCGAGCGGCGCGCGCTGCGCCTCCGGCTCGGCGAGCGGCGGCTGCTGGCCGCCAGCGAGGACGCGGGGCTCGTGCGCGACGCGCTGGGCGTGGGGCTCCCGGGCGGCGTCCCGGCTGCCTTCCTGGAGCCCGTGGAGGAGGCGCTGCGCACCCTGCTCGCGCGGCACGCCCGCACGCACGGGCCCTTCACCACGCGGGAGGCCGCTGAGCGCTTCGGCCTCGAG
>DATLYU010000170.1:0-27050 GCA_035574435.1 Gaiellaceae bacterium
GTGACGGTCGCGCTCATGCTCGGCTTCTTCGCCGCCCTCGTCCCGGCGGCGCTGCTCCTCGCGCGGCACGGCGCCGAGGCGCGCAAGCTGGGCGTGCCGCTGGCGCCGTTCCTCGCGCTCGGCTCGCTCGTCGCGCTCTTCTTCGGCGACCCCCTGCTCGACCTCTACCTGGGCCTCTTCCGCTTCTGAGGCGCCCCCGACCGGGGGACGCGGCGGTCAAGCGGGCGTCCGCGCGTGCCGATGACCCGTTCGAGGGATCGCCGTGGACCTCGAGCGCCCACTGAGCCGCTTCCTGCCCCGTCTCGAGGGCCTGCGCGGCGCGCCCGCGCAGGGCCTGGGCGCGCCCTTCGGCGTCAACGAGAGCGCCGAGCTCGTGCTCGACCTCCTCTCCCGCACCGGCCTGGTCGCGCCCGACGTGCTCGCCCTCGTGCGCGGAAGGACGGTGGAAGGCACGGCGGTCACGCAGGCGCTCGTCGAGGAGGGCGTCGCGACCTCGGAGGGGATCGCCCGCATGCTCGCCGCGCGGCATCACCTGCCGCTCGTCGAGCTGCGCGAGACCGGGGTGGCGGCCGACGCCGCACAGCTCATTCCGGTCAGCACGCTCGAGCGCGCGATCGCGGTCCCCTACGCGCTCGAGGGCGACGTGCTGCGCGTCGCCGTCGCCGACCCCGGCAACCTGCACGGGATCGACGAGCTGCGGCTCGCCACCAGGCACACGCTCGAGCTCGGCGTCGCCTCGCGCGAGGACATCGAGGCCGAGCTGCGGCGGCTCCTCCGGGCCGCGGACGCGTTCGGAACGGCGTTCGTGGACACGGAGACGGAGGAGGCGGGGGACGATCTGGAGGCGGACGACGGAATCTCCGACGGGCCGCTCGTCCGCCTCGTGAACGCGATCATGTTCCAGGCCGCCGAGGAGAACGCCTCGGACGTCCACTTCGAGCCGCAGGAGGACGCGCTCGTCGTCCGCTTCCGCGTGGACGGCGTGCTGCGCGAGACGCAGCGCATCCCGAAGCGCATGGCGGCAGGTGTGACCACGCGCCTGAAGGTGCTCGCGAAGCTCGACATCGCGGAGCGCCGCAAGCCGCAGGACGGCCGTATCACCCTCTCCGCGAGCGCCGTCGGCCGCCTGCTCGACATCCGCGTCGCCACCCTGCCGACCGTCGAGGGCGAGAAGGTGGTCATGCGCCTGCTGGACAAGTCCAAGCGGGCGCCCACGCTCGCGGAGCTCGGGCTCTCGGAGGCGATGCGCGCCGAGCTCGAGCAGGTGATCCGGCTGCCCACCGGCGCCCTCCTGGTCACCGGCCCGACCGGCTCGGGCAAGTCCACGACGCTGTACGGCTGCCTGGCGGCGATCAACCGACCGGAGATCAACATCATCACCGTCGAGGACCCGGTCGAGTACCGGCTCGCGGGCGTCAACCAGGTGCAGATCAACGTGCGCGCCGGGCTCACGTTCGCGTCCGCGCTGCGCTCGATCCTCCGCTCCGACCCTGACGTGGTCATGGTCGGCGAGATCCGCGACGTGGAGACGGCCAAGATCTCCGTGGAGGCGGCGCTCACCGGCCACTTCGTCCTCTCCACGCTGCACACGAACGACGCGCCCTCCACGATCACGCGACTCGGCGAGATGGGGGTGGAGCCCTTCCTGACCGGCGCGGCCGTGTCCGCCGTGCTCGCCCAGCGCCTCGCGCGCAAGCTGTGCGCGCACTGCTGCGAGGCCTACCAGCCCACGCACGCCGAGCTCGTGCAGGCGCGCGTCTCGGCGCACGTGCTCGCAGCCGCGGACGGCGCCGTCTTCTACCGCAAGCGCGGCTGCCCGCGCTGCAACCACACGGGCTACCGCGGCCGGATCGGGATCTTCCAGCTCCTGCGCATGTCCGAGGAGGTCGCCTCGCTCGCCGTCCAGCGGGCGAGCCGCGACGAGATCGCCCGCGCGGCGATGGAGAGCGGAATGCGCTCGCTCTGGGACGACGGCCTCGAGAAGGTCGGCTCCGGGCTCACCTCCGTGGAGGAGCTCGCCCGGGTCCTCGCCTGAGCTACGACGCTCCCACTTCGCAGCCGAGCGCGATCAGCGCCTCCACCGCGTCGGTCACGAACGCGGTCGCCTCCACGGGGGAGGGGAAGACGTACGGGCCGGCGGCGAGGGCGGTGTAGGGATGGGCCTCCTGCTTCGCCGGCCAGACGTCGGCCTCGACGACGCAGCGGTCGCCCTCGTCCACCGCGCGCAGGAGCGCCACCGAGCGGCCGTGCAGGCGGGCGTGCCGGACGTACAGCTCGCGCCGGGGGCGCGCTCCCGGCTCCGCCTCGGTCACCGGCGCGCCTGCGCGACGGCCTGCGCGACCGTCTCGCGATCCACCACGCCCAGGCGGGCGACGACCGCGCCGGGGCGGCGGAGGACGAGCACGACGGGCTGCGGGAGGACGCCGGTCCTGGCGACGAGCGCGCGGACGAAGCCCTCGGCCAGCGCGCTCGCGGAGACGAACCCGGCCCCCACCTGCTCGGCGCCCGCTCGCGCCTCCGCCCGCACCTCGGCGTCCACGGCCGCTCCCGGCGTCGTCACGGCGACGACCACGACGCGATGGCGGCGCAGCGCCCGGTCGATCGCGGGCGGGAAGCCGCTCCGCGTCCGGGTCGCGGCCGTCGTCCTGGCCTTGGCGGGCGTCGCGCGGCGCGCCGGCGTCGTCGGCGCCGCCGGCCTCGTCGCCGTCGTCTTCGTCACGGCCGGCGGCGAGGCGAGCGGAGCCGGCTCCGAGCCCGCGCCGCCGAGCACGAGCAGGTAGGCGCCGAGGCCGAGCGCGCTCAGGATGCCGACGAGCGCGAAGATCCGGACGGGCGGGCTGATGGTCACGCTCACGCTCGCGTTATCGGCATGCTCGGGCGGGTTCTTGAAAGCGCTCTTGAAAGCGAAGAGGGCGCGGTCTCCCGCGCCCTCTCTCGCTCGCTCGACGGCTCGAACTTACGCGCAGGTTGCGTTGTTCTTGAAGTCGGTCGAAGCCGGGCCGGGGCCGGCGACGCTCCACGTCTTGCCGCTCACCGTGTCGGTGAGGCAGTACGTGGTCGCGGTCGCGGAGGCCACCGTCAGGCTCGCGGAGACGCCCGAGTCGATGCCCTGCAGGTCGGCTGCGTCCATCCCGACGTACGTGCCGTTGTCGGCGAAGTACGCCTCGGCTGCCGGGAGGGCAGCGCGCAGGTTTGCCTTGGCGGCGTTGTTGGCCGCCCGATCGCGGAACCCGAGGTACGAGGGAACTGCGATCGCGAGCAGGATGCCGATGATGATGATCACGACGAGAAGCTCGATCAGCGTGAAGCCCTGCTCCGAGTTCCCGTCGAGACGCTGCCGGATCCGCGTGATCATGTCGTGATCTCCTTCCGCAGGTAGGGGTGGGTGCGGATGCCGGACAGACATCGGCCTCGCCGTGGACGCTCCGGTACCCCAAATTGGGTGATTCGCGGGGGAGGCCCCGAGGGAGGCGCTGCCGCCCGAGCAGGCTCCCGCGGCGCCGGCTCAAGGTTGCCGGGGGCGATGCCGATACGGCCCCTGTCCCATGGATGCGGCGCCGCTCTCCATCGACGATCTGCTCGCGCGCACGGTCGAGGCCGGTGCCTCCGACCTCCACCTCGTGCCGGGCGCGCCGCCTGCCGTGCGCGTGAACGGCGAGCTCGTCTGGCTGGAGGGCGCGGCCCACCTGACCGCGGACGAGACCCGGCAGCTCCTCTACCGCGTCCTCTCCACGGAGCAGCAGAAGCTGCTCGAGGTCAACCGCCAGCTCGACTTCTCGCACGGCGTCCCCGGGCTCGCGCGCTTCCGCGTGAACGTGCACTTCCAGCGCGACTCGCTCGCGGCCGCCTTCCGGCACGTGCCGGAGGAGCTGCGCACGCTCGAGGAGCTCAACCTGCCGCCCACGCTGCGCGACCTGGCCATGAAGCCGCGCGGCCTCGTCCTCGTCACCGGCCCGACCGGCTCCGGCAAGTCGACCACCCTCGCGGCCATGGTGGACGAGGTCAACCGCGCCAAGTCGCACCACATCCTCACGGTCGAGGACCCGATCGAGTTCGTGCACCGGCACAAGCGCTGCGTCGTCACCCAGCGCGAGATCGGCACCGACGCGCCGTCCTTCGCGGACGCGCTGCGCGCCGGGCTGCGCCAGGACCCCGACGTGATCCTCCTCGGCGAGATGCGCGACCTGGAGACGATCGCGACCGCGCTGACCGCGGCCGAGACCGGCCACCTCGTCCTCGCGACCCTGCACACGCAGAGCGCTCCTTCCACCATCGACCGCGTCATCGACGTCTTCCCGCCCGCCCAGCAGGAGCAGGTCCGCATGCAGCTCGCGAACACGCTCCAGGGCGTGGTCACGCAGACCCTCCTGCCCACCGCCGACCGGACGGGGCGCGTGGCCTGCCTCGAGATCCTCATCCCGGACGACGCCGTCCGCAACCTCATCCGCCAGGGCAAGGTCGAGCAGATCTACTCGGTCATGCAGACGAGCACCCAGCGCGGCATGCAGACAATGGAGCACGGGCTCGTGGAGCTGATCCGGAAGTCCGTGATCACGGCCGACGTCGCGCTCGCCGCCTCGAGCCGCAAGGAGCAGCTCGTCGGCATGCTCGAGCGCGCCGGGATCCCGGTGAACGTCGGCTCCTCCCACGACCAGCCTCCGGCCTCCGGCCTGCGGCTCGCCGGGAGCGGGTGATGGACGAGCTGCGGCACGGCAACGACGGGCACGAGCACGTCGGCGCGTTCGGGGGCGACGACCTCGTCTCCGATGTCGAGCCGGTCGCGTACGACCTCGACGCCGACGCCGGGAACCCGCCCGCGGCAGACGTGGTCGCGCTGCCGTCCGCGCTCGCGGAGGCGGTGCAGCGGGAGGCGGTCGCGCTCGAGGCCGACCCCGAGGCGCCCGCGGCCGAGCCCGCACGCCGGTTCCGCCGGCGCAAGGCGGGCGAGGCGACCGAGCGCGTGCGCACCCGCGGCAAGCAGGTGAAGAAGCTCGTCGGCCTCAAGGTCGGCGCCTCCCAGGTGGCCGCCGCGCGCGTCGTCAACAACGGCGTGCCCGAGCTCGTGGACGTCGCGCGGGAGCCGCTCGAGCCCGGCGTCGTCGTCTCCGGCGAGCTGCGCGACCCCGAGGAGCTCGCCGGGGCGCTGGAGCGCCTCTTCTCGCGCCACAAGCTGCCCAAGAAGGGCGTCCGCCTCGGCCTCTTCAACAACCGGGTCGGCGTGCGCGTGTTCGAGATCGAGAACGTGACCGATCCGCACCAGCTCGACAACGCCATCCGCTACCGCGCCGAGGAGGTGCTCCCGATCCCGCTGGACGAGGCGGTCCTCGACTACGTCGTCCTCGGCGAGGGCGCCCGCGAGGACGGAACTCCGTTCCGCCGCATCCTCCTCGTGGTCGCGTATCGCGAGGTGGTCGAGCGCTACCTGCAGGCCTGCCGGGCGGCCGGGCTCGAGGTGGTCGGCATCGACCTGGAGGCGTTCGCGCTCCTGCGCGCGCTGGCCGCGCCTGAGGACCGCGACCCGGAGGCCGGCGCGCTCGTCGCCGTCGCCGTGGGGCACGACCGGACCACGATCGCCGTCTCGAGCGGGCGCTTCTGCGAGTTCACGCGCGTCCTCGACTGGGGCGGCTGGACGCTGAACGTCGCGATCGCGCGCGAGCTGAACCTCGCCCCGAGCGAGGTCGAGGTCTTCAAGCGGCAGCTCTCCTTCGCGGAGGAGACCGCGGTCGCCGGGCTCACGCCGGAGCAGGTGCAGAAGGCGCGCGGCGCCGTCCAGCGCGCGCTCGCCGCCTTCGCCCGCGAGCTCATCGCCTCGCTCCACTTCTACCAGGCGCAGCCGGGCGCCCTCGGCATCGGCGAGATCGTGCTCACCGGCGGAACCGCGCACATGTCCGGCTTCGCTCACGCCCTGGGCACGCTGCTCGGCGTCCCGGTGCGCGTGGGCGATCCGCTCGCGCGCGTGAAGCTCTCCGTGGACCTCGAGCCGGGCGCGCCGCTCGGCTCCCTGACGGTCGCCATCGGCCTGGGGATCGAGGACTAGCGATGCGCGCCATCAACCTCCTTCCCGGCGAAGAGCGAGGCCCGCGCCTCGAGGGCGTGCGCACGCCGCTGCTCGTCCTCGCGGGCAGCGTCGCGCTCGCCACCGCCGCCGCGGTCTTCCTCGCGCTCGGCGCCTCGGGCACCGCCTCCGACCGCCGCAGCGAGCTCGCCGCCGTGCAGGCCTCGCTCGCGACCCTGCCGAAGGCCCCGCGCTCTGCGGTCCCGCAGGGCGTGCTCGTGCAGGAGCGCTCCAACCGGACGGTGGCCCTCGCCGCCGCGCTCGGCACGCGCGCCCCGCTCGATCGCGTGCTGCGCCAGGTCGCGCTCGTGCTTCCGAGCGACGTCTGGCTGACCGGCATGCGCGTCGTCTCGCCGGTCGCGAGCACGGCGACGGCTGCACCGGCCGCGCCGCCGGCTCCGGGCGGCGCCGCGCCCCCCGAGGGCCTCACGATCGAGGGCGCCGCGCACTCCTACGCCGGCGTCGCCCGCGCGCTGTCGCGGCTGGCGCTCGTCCCCGTGCTCGAGGACGTGCGGCTGACGACGTCCATGCTCGCCGAGCAGGCCGCGCCCTCCAGTCCGGGCCCGGACGGCCAGACGCCGCGGCCGCGCGCTCCCGGCAAGCGCTACGTCACGTTCACCATCACGGCGTCTCTCGTGACCGGAGGCCAGCAGTGAGGACGCGCGTCGCCTCCGCGTCCACGCGCACGCTCGTCCTGGCCGTGCTCGGGATCGCGCTCGTGTACGCGCTCGCGCTCTGGCTGTTGCTCGTCTCGCCGAAGCGGGCGGAGGCATCGCGCCTGGGCGAGGACCTCGCCGCGGCCGAGCTCGAGCTGGCCGAGGCGCGAGCGGCGTCCAACCGGCCGGCGGGCGCGAGCGTCCGCGTCTCCGACGTGCTGCGCCTGGCGAAGGCGATGCCGGGCAGCGCCGACCAGGCCGGCCTCGTGCTCGAGATCAGCCGCGCGGCCGAGCCGACAGGCGTCGAGCTGCGCTCGATCACGCCGCAGCTCCCGGCCGCCGGGGCCGGCGGGACGACGATGATCCCGGTCGAGGTCCAGGTCACCGGCCGCTATGCCGAGATCGTCGGCTTCCTCGAGCGCGTGCGCACGCTCGTCACCGTTCGCGACGGCCGCCTGCGCGCCGCCGGTCGCCTGCTCGTCGTACAGCGGGCCGAGCTGGGCGAGTCGGCCACCGCCGGCTTCCCCGCCCTCGACGCGACGGTCACGCTGCACGCGTACGTCTACGACGGCCCCGTCTCGCCCGAGGGCGACGACGCGCCGGAGGACGAGGAGCTCCAGCCGACCGGCAGCCGCGCTGCCGCAGGGAGGACGCCCTGATGGACGCACAGGCACGCGCCGCGCGCGAGCGGAAGCAGAAGATCTTCGTTGCCGTCGGCGGGCTCTTCCTGCTCGCGCTGCTCGCCATCCAGCTTCCCAAGCTGCTCGGCGGGAGCGACTCGAGCGCCACCCCGCCCGCGTCTCCGGGCACCCCGACGAGCGAGGCCACGTCCGGGCCGCCGCCCGCGCCCGGCGCCGTGGCGGTCGCCCTCCGCGACACCGACCGGCCCGTGCGCGCGCGCCCGGGCACGCTCGGCTCGTTCGACCGTTTCCAGCCGAAGGATCCGTTCGTCCAGCAGATCCAGGCGGCTGCGCCTGCCGGCGGAGGCGGCAAGGGGGAGGAGCAGGCGAAGACCGATCCGAAGAAGACCTTCACCGTGGACGGCAAGCCCGTCGCGTCCGTGACCGTCGTCTCCGTGAACGGGCAGCGCCAGGCGCTCGTCCCCGGCGGCGCCTTCCCTGCGGGCAACCCCGTCTTCGTCCTGGTTGCCGAGCAGCCCGCCAAGGACACGGTCACGATCGGCGTTCGCGGCGGCGCCTACGAGGGCGGCGCGCGGACGACCAAGCTGCGCGTCGGCAAGCCGCTCGTCCTCGTCAACACGACGACGGGCGCCCGCTACCGCGTCGTCCTGATCGCGGTCGGCGACGGCTCGGCCGCCGAGACCGACGCGCCTGCCTCCGCGCCGACGCCGTAGCGCTTAACAAACGGTGTCAGACACCGTTCTCAACGGGCGAGCGGCGGAGCCGAGCCCGAAGGTGGCGCTCGGCGCGGCGCACACGACTCGCCAACGTGGCGCGTATGGGCAGCGTCGAGCGACATTCCGTGCACGCGCATGTCGTCGACCTCTCCCACCCGCTCGTAGGTGCCTCCGGCGACGTTGCTGTCCTGTGACTTCCGCTTAACCTGAGGTGTCAGACACCAGGGTGGAGCCGGGTCTGCGCGTGACGGTCCCGTGAGCTCCGCTTAACGAAGGGGAGCCCGGCAGGGAGCGCCGCGGGAGCGGCTGCTAGAAGTCCTCGCCGAAGGTGGAGACGACGCGGGCGAGCGTCGTCGCGACGCCCGGCTTGCGCACGACGACGGTCACCTGCTTCACCGGATCACCGCCGGCGGGCGTCGTGGAGACGATGAACGTGTCGATGCGGTACGTGCGGCCGTCCGGTCCGGTCACCGTCTGGATCGGCGTGCAGGCTGCGACGAGCGGGCTGCAGGTTGCGGTCACCTGCGTCGCCGAGTAAGCGCTGTCTCCCTGGTACGTCGCGTCGGCGGCAGCCGTGGCCACGGACGCGGTATCGAGGTAGATGGAGCTGTGGCGGAGCGCGCGGTAGAGCTCGAGCTGCTTGTCCGCGAGCGCCGACGCCGTCGAGAGTTCGGCCGAGCGCCGCAGCGTCGTCATGCCCGAGTTCAGCGTCAGGAGCATCGCGAGGATGCCGATGTTGATCATCACGATGGCCGCGAGCAGCTCGATGAGCGCGTAGCCGCCCTCGCCGCGTAGACGCCGCATGGGCCGGGTATCGGCAGCAGGAGCCCAGCGCTCAAGCCACCGAACGGGGCTGCCGATACGCGTTGACGTATGGCCGCCTTCGCGTACAGCGCGATCAACGCGCTCGGGGTCGAGTCGAGCGGCGAGCTGACGGCGCCGGACCTGGGAGCTGCACGGGAGCAGCTTCGCCAGCGCGGGCTCCGCCCGATCACCATCCGGGAGATCGCCCAGAGCTCGGGCAGGCTCGGCCGCCGCAAGAAGGTGAAGGCGCGGTCGCTCCAGGTCTTCTCACGCCAGTTCGCGACCATGATCGAGGCCGGCCTGAACGTCGTCTCGTCGCTCGTCATCCTCGAGCAGCAGACGGACGACCGCGCGCTCGCCGAGATCATCCGCGAGGTCCGCACGGACGTCGAGGGCGGGATGCTGCTCTCGCAGGCGATGGCGCGTCACCCGCACGTCTTCGACCGCCTCTACCTCTCGATGGTCGAGGCCGGCGAGGCCGCGGGCATCCTGGACTCCGTCCTCGACCGCGTTGCCGTCCAGATCGAGAAGGAGATGAAGATCCGGCGCCGCGTGAAGGGCGCGATGATCTACCCGACCCTCGTCCTCTGCTTCGCGCTCCTGACGCTGACGGGGATGCTGATGTTCCTCGTCCCGGTCTTCGAGGGCATCTTCGAGGACCTGGGCGGCGATCTGCCCGCGCTCACGAAGCTCGTCGTCACCGCCTCCGACGCCGTGCGCGGCTACTGGTTCATCCTCTTCCCCGCCTTCGGCGGCAGCGTGTGGGGCTTCCGGCGCTGGAAGCGAACCGAGCCCGGCCGCCAGGTCTGGGACCGCTTCAAGCTGCGCGTGCCCGCCGGGATCGGGAAGGTCGTCCTCAAGGTCACGATGGCCCGCTTCTCGCGCACGCTCGCGACCCTCGTGGGCGCCGGGGTGGACATCATCAAGGCGCTCGAGATCGCCGGTCAGACCGCCGGCAACCACGTGATCGAGTCCGCGCTCGCCGACGTGCGCGCGAAGGTGCACCAGGGCATCCCGATTGCCCAGCCGCTGATCGAGGACCCCGTCTTCCCGCCGCTCGTCTCGCAGATGGTCAAGGTCGGCGAGGAGACGGGCGAGCTCGAGAAGATGCTCGACAAGATCGCGGACTTCTACGAGGACGAGGTGGACACGTCCATCCAGTCCCTGACCTCGATCGTCGAGCCGTTGATGATGATCGGCGTCGGCGCGATCGTCGGCGTGATCATCATCGCCATGTACCTGCCGATGTTCAAGCTCCTGCAGCTCGTGCAGTAGCGGCGGCGGGCGGCGGCAGCAGCGGCGACTCTCAGGACGCCGCCTCAAGCGGCGCGGCACTCGCCGCAGGCGCCGCGGACGAGGACGTCGTGCGCGGCGACGCGGAAGCCGCGGCCCCCGGCGGCGCGCTCGAGCGCCGCCTCCAGGGCGGGATCGGCGAACGGCTCCACCTTCCCGCAGTCGTCGCAGACGAGATGGTGGTGGTGGCCGTCGTCGCCCCCCGCCGGCTCGAAGCGGGCGACCCCGTCGCCGAGGTCGATGCGCTGGACGAGCCCGAGCGCGTCGAGGCCGTCCAGTGCGCGATAGACGCTCGCGAGCCCCACTCGTCCTCCTCCGGCGCGCAACCCGTCGTGGATCTCCTGCGCGGACAGGCAGCACCGCTGGCGGCCGAGGAACTCGACGACCTCCCGCCGCGCGGCGCCCGAGCGGCCGCTCTCGGCCCGCAGGAGCGCCAGGGCGAGTGTCGACCAGTCGCTCATGAACGATAATGATACCCGTTCTCAGAACCGTGCTAGCCTGCCGGGCATGCGGCTGCTCGGGCTCGTCGTCGCCGTCGTCGCGCTCGCGGGGGCCGCCGGGTGCAGAGGTGACGGGCGAGGGGGCGGGCGCGAGCTGGTGGCCGCCTTCTACCCGCTGGCCTGGGCGGCGCAGCAGGTCGCGGGCCCGGGGGCGCGGGTGACGGACCTCACGCCCGCCGGCGCGGAGCCGCACGACCTCGAGCTCTCCCCGCGCGACGTCGAGCGCGTCCAGGACGCCGACCTCGTCGTGTACGCGGGCGGAGGCTTCCAGCCCGCGGTCGAGGAGGCGGTCGCCGGGCGCGCAGGCCCGTCCTACGACGTGGCCCGCGGAGCGGCCGACCCGCACGTCTGGCTCGACCCGCTCCGCTTCGCGGCCGTCGTCGAGGAGCTGGCGGAGCGGCTCGGCCGCGCCGGCTCCGCGTACGGTGTCGTCCGCCGCCTGCGCCGGCTGCACGGGGAGTACCGGCGCGGGCTCGCGCGCTGCGAGCGCCGCACGATCGTGACCGTGCACGCCGCCTTCGGGCACCTCGCGCGCCGTTACGGGCTCGTCCAGCTCGCGCTCGCCGGGCGCGCGCCCGAGGCCGAGCCCGGCCCTCGCGAGCTCGAACGCCTCGTGCGGGCCATCCAGGACGCGGGGGCGACGACGGTGTTCGCGGAGCCGCTCGTCTCGGACCGGCTCGCGCGCACGGTCGCGCGCGAGGCCGGCGCGCGCGTCGCCGTGCTCGATCCGCTGGAGGGGCTGAGCGAGGAGCGCCGCGCCGCCGGGGCCGACTACGTGTCGGTCATGCGCGACAACCTGGCCGCGCTGCGGGAGGCGCTCGGATGCCGGTAGCCGTCGAGCTGGAGGACGTCACCTTCGGCTACCGGCCCGGGCAGGCCGTGCTCGAGGACGTGTCGCTCGCGATCGACGAAGGCGAGTTCGTCGCCGTCGCAGGCCCGAACGGCGGCGGCAAGACGACGCTCGTGCGCGTCGCGCTGGGGCTCGAGCGGCCGACGTCGGGACGCGCCTTCCTCTTCGGCGAGCCGGCCCACGCCTTCTCCCGGCGCAAGACGCTCGGCTACCTGGCCCAGCGCTCGCAGCTCGGCGGGGAGGCGCCGGCGACCGTGCGCGAGGTCGTGTCCGCGGGCCGGCTCGCCGCGAGCGGGCTGCTGGGGCCGCTGCGGCGCCGCGACCGCGAGCTCGTCGCCGAGGCGATCCGCCGCGTCGGCCTCGAGGAGCATGCGGACGCGCCGCTGCGAACGCTCTCGGGCGGGATGCAGCAACGGGCATTCATCGCCAAGGCCCTCGCCGGCGAGCCGTCCCTGCTCGTCCTCGACGAGCCGACGACGGGGGTGGACGTGGAGTCGCAGGAGTCGCTCGCGGCGCTCCTCGACCGCCTCCACTCGGAGCTCGGCGTGACCGTGCTCTACGTCTCGCACGAGTTCGGCGCGGTGGAGCGCTTCGTCGAGCGGCTCGTCCTCGTGCGCCGCACGATCGTGTTCGACGGCGAGCCGCGCCGGCTGCCCGGCGTCTGGCACGACCCCTCGCACGTCCATGCTCGAGAGTGAGTTCATGCGCCTCGCGCTCGCCGCGGGCGCGATCGTGGGAGTGCTCGCGCCCGCCGTGGGCTTCTTCCTCGTGCAGCGCCGGCAGTCGCTCGTCGGCGACGGGATCGGCCACGTGGCCTTCGCCGGCGTCGCCGCCGGGCTCCTGCTCGACGTCTCCCCGCTCCTCGCCGCGCTCGCCGCGGCGGTGGCCGGCGGGGTCGCGATCGAGCTGCTCCGCACGCGCTGGGGGGCCGCCGGCGACCAGGCGCTGGCGCTCGTGTTCTACACCGGGATCGCGCTGGGCGTCGTCCTCGTCTCCTCGGCCGGGGCGCTCGACGTCAACCTCTTCCAGTACCTCTTCGGCTCCCTGCTCACCGTCACCCGGGGCGACCTGGCCCTGGTCGCCGTCCTCGGGGTGGTCGCGCTCGCGGTCGTCTCGCTCCTCTTCCGCGCGCTCGTCGGGGCGATCGTGGACGAGGAGGGAGCGCGCGTGGCCGGCGTCCCCGTGGACGCGCTGAACGTCACCGTGGCCGTCCTGGCCGCGGTCACGGTCGCACTCTCCATGCGCGTGGTCGGCATCCTGCTGGTGGCCGCCCTCATGGTCCTGCCCGTGAGCGCGGCCGGACGCGTCGCATGGAGCCTGCGCTCGGCGTTCGCGCTCGCGCTCGCGGTCGGCCTCGCCTCCTCGCTCGCCGGGCTCACGATTGCGTACTACGCGGACCTGCCGCCCGGGGCGACGATCGTCCTCGCGGCGGCCGCCGCCTTCGCGCTCGCGACCGCGGCGGGCGCGCTACGCGGCCGCTGAGGCCGGCGCCGCCGCGTCCGCTCCGGGCTCGTGGCAGCCGCGGCAGCGCGCCTCGTACTGCTCGGCGGCGCCGACGAGCACCGTCTCGCCCGAGTACGGCGCGGGCGCGCCGTCCACGAGGCGCTGGGTGGTCGTCGCCGGCCCGCCGCAGCGATGGCAGACGGCCTGCAGCTTGTCCACGAACTCCGCGTGCGCGAGCAGCTCGGGCATCGGCCCGAAGGGCAGCCGGCGGAAGTCCTGGTCGAGCCCGGCCGCGACCACGCGGGCGCCGCCCTCGGCCAGCTCGAGCGCGGCGGGCACGACCGCGGGCTCGAAAAACTGCACCTCGTCGATCCCCACCACGTCCACGCCGCGCGCCCGCGCGAGCAGCTCGGTCACGGAGGCGACGGGCACGGCTCGCATGCGCAGGCCGGCGTGGCTGACGACGTCGTCCGCGTCGTAGCGGTCGTCGATCCGGGGCTTGAAGATGACGACCCGCTGCCCCGCGATCTCGGCGCGCCGCAGGCGCCGGATCATCTCCTCGCTCTTGCCGCTGAACATCGGCCCGCAGATCACCTCGAGCCAGCCGCCGCGGCGGGGAGGGATGCGGATCACGGCGGCGATCCTAGAGAGGCGGTCGGCCGTTGCGCGCTGGCCGGGGAGGCACCGCGGAGCGCTGCTACACTCTGGCCCGCGCGGCGGCGTAGCTCAGTTGGTTAGAGCAGCGGAATCATAATCCGCGTGTCGTAGGTTCGAGTCCTACCGCCGCTACTCGCACCGCTTCTTCGTCACGCCCCCACCCACCGAGAACCACAGATGGCAACCGGAGTCCGAGTCGCGATCACGCTCGCCTGCACCGAGTGCAAGCGGCGCAACTACCAGACCCAGAAGTCGAAGCGGAACTCCCCGGACCGGGTCGAGTTCCGCAAGTACTGCCGCTGGTGCGGCCGGCACACGCCGCATCGGGAGACCCGCTAGTGGCCCGCGAGACCCGCAAGCAGCGGCGCGCCGCCAGGGCCGCCGCGGGCGACGGCGCCGGGTCGCGCCGCTCCCGCGCGCAGCAGGTCCGCCCGGCCCAGCAGCCCGTCAAGCAGCAGACGGGGCGCCGCGCCGAGCGCCAGCGCGGGCAGTTCGTGCGCGAGTCGTACGCCGAGCTGCGCAAGGTCGACTGGCCGAGCCGGCGTCAGACCTTCCAGGGCGTGGCCGTCGTCATCATCGCGTGCGCGATCGTGGGCGCCTACCTGTGGGGCCTCGACCAGATGTTCCGGCCGCTCGTCGACCGGGTCCTGCTCTAGGAGCGAGCCCATGTTCCGCTGGTACGTGATCAACACCTACTCCGGGCACGAGAACAAGGTGAAGGCCAACCTCGAGCACCGCATCGTGTCCATGAACCAGCAGCCGCACTTCCGGCGTGTCGTCGTCCCCACCGAGCAGGTGATCGAGACGAAGGACGGGCAGAAGGTGCAGACGGAGAAGCGGGTGCTCCCCGGCTACGTGCTCGTGAACATGGACATGACCGACGAGGCCTGGACGGTGGTCAAGGGCACGCCCGGCGTGACCGGGTTCGTCGGCGCCGGCTCGAAGCCCGTGCCGCTCTCCCAGCCCGAGGTCGACCGCATCCTCCACCACGGCGCGCCCGCCGGGGCGGGGGCGCCACAGAAGTCGCAGGTCGAGTTCTCGCTCGGCGAGTCGGTGAAGGTCACCTCCGGCCCGCTCTCCGACTTCGACGGCGAGATCGTGGACGTCAACCCAGACCAGCAGAAGCTGAAGGTGCTCGTGGACATCTTCGAGCGCCAGGTGCCCGTGGAGCTCAGCTTCGACCAGGTGAAGAAGCTCGACTGATGGCGAAGAAGGTCCTCACGCTCATCAAGCTCCAGATCCCCGGCGGGCAGGCCAACCCGGCGCCGCCCGTCGGTCCCGCGCTGGGCCAGCACGGCGTCAACATCATGGAGTTCTGCAAGGCCTTCAACGCGCAGACGGCCCAGGAGAACGGCCGCATCATCCCGGTCGAGATCACCGTCTTCGAGGACCGCTCGTTCACGTTCATCACGAAGACGCCGCCGGCGGCGGTCCTGATCAAGGAGGCGCTCGGGATCGAGTCGGGCTCGGGCGAGCCGAACCGCACGAAGGTCGGCCGCCTGACGAAGGCGCAGCTGCGCTCGATCGCGGAGGCGAAGATGGCCGACCTGAACGCCCGCGACGTGGAGGAGGCAATGAAGGTGATCGCCGGCACCGCCCGCTCCATGGGCGTGGAGACCGAGACGTGAGGCACGGCAAGCGCTACCGCAGCGTCCGCGAGCGGATCGACCGCGAGCGCCTGTACTCGCCGCTCGAGGCGATCCGCCTGCTCAAGGAGGGCGAGGGCGCGCGCTTCGACGAGACCGTCGAGGCGCACTTCCGCCTGGGGCTCAACGTCCGGCACGCGGACCAGCAGCTCCGGGGCACGATCATGCTCCCCCACGGCATCGGCAAGGAGGTGCGCGTCGCCGTCTTCGCCGAGGGCGAGAAGGCGCGCGAGGCCGAGCAGGCCGGCGCGGACGTCGTCGGGACGGCCGACCTCGCCGCGCGCATCGAGGAGGGCTTCACCGACTTCGACGTGGCCATCGCCACGCCCGACCAGATGGGCGTCGTCGGCAAGCTCGGGCGCATCCTGGGCCCGCGCGGGCTGATGCCGAACCCGAAGACGGGCACCGTCACCTTCGACGTGGCCAAGGCGGTCGCGGACGCGAAGGCGGGCAAGCTCGAGTACCGCACCGACCGCGGCGGCAACGTCCACGTCCCCATCGGCAAGCGCAGCTTCGACGAGCGGGCGCTGCTCGAGAACTACGCCGCCCTGGTCGAGGAGCTCGTGCGCGCGAAGCCGTCGGCGGCGAAGGGTCGCTACCTGCGGCAGATCACCCTGACCACGACCATGGGCCCCGGCGTGCACGTGGACCCGAGCCGCACCCGCGACATCGTCGAGGAGCTGGAGGGCGCTACAGTTCCCGCCTAACCGCAGACGACCCCGCCGAAGACCGCTGGCAGCCGCGAGGCAGAGGTCCAGCCGAGGCAGGCTCCACGGCCCGTGCCGTCCGGACCCGCCTCGCGCGGGTTTCGTCGTTTCGAAGGAGACAACGTGCTGAGACAGGACAAGGAGCAGGTCGTCGAGGAGCTGGCCGCGCAGCTGCGCGAGGCCGAGACCCTCATCGTCGCGGACTACCGCGGGCTCACGAACAAGCAGCTCGAGTCGCTGCGCGACGAGCTGCTCGGCCACGGCGCCCGCTTCCGCATCGTCAAGAACACGCTCACGCGGCGCGCCGCCGAGCAGGCCGGCGCCGACGCGCTGCTCGTGCTGCTCGAGGGCCCGACCGCGATCGCGTTCATCGAGTCGGGCGGCGACCCGGCCGCCGTGGCCAAGGCGCTCGCCGCCACGGCTCGGGAGACCAACGTGCTCGAGCTGCGCGGCGGCGTCCTCGAGGGGAAGACGCTCTCGGCCGCGGAGGTCACCGAGCTCGCCACGCTGCCGCCGGTCGACGTCCTGCGCAGCCAGCTCGTGGGCGCGATCGTCGCGCCGCTGACGCAGCTGCTCGCGCTCGTGCGCGCCCCGCTGCAGGACCTGCACGGGCTTCTCGAGGCGCGCATCGCCCAGCTCGAGGAGCAGGGCGAGGTCGCAACGCCACCGGCCGAGCCGGTGTCCGAGGCCGCGACAGCCGAGGTGGCGCCGACAACCGACGACGCGCCCGAGCCGGAGGCTGCGCCGGCCGCCTCAGCCGAGCCCGAAGAGAGTCAAGCTGACGAAGGACAAGAGGAGGAGTAGTGGCAACCGACGTGCAGAAGGTGCTCGAGTCGCTCGGCAAGATGACGGTGCTCGAGCTCGTGGAGCTGAAGAAGGCGATCGAGGAGGAGTGGGGCGTGACCGCAGCCGCTCCGGTCGCGGTCGCCGCGGCCGCCCCGGCGGCCGGAGGCGCGGAGGCGCCGGCGGCGGAGGAGAAGGACTCCTTCGACGTCGTCCTCACCGCCGCGGGCGACAAGAAGATCCAGGTGATCAAGGTCGTGCGCGCAGTGACCGGCCTCGGGCTCAAGGAGGCCAAGGACCTCGTGGACGGCGCCCCCGGCACGGTGAAGGAGGGCGCGACCAAGGAGGAGGCCGAGGCGATCAAGAGCCAGCTCGAGGAGGCCGGCGCCACCGTCGAGCTGAAGTAGGCCCCGCGCGGAGGCCGGGCAGCCGCCGCGCGGGTGCCCGGCCCGGCGCGCGGCGGAGCCGTCTCCCCTGCGATCGCGCGGAGACCCCGACCCCAACGGGCCCTGGCCAGGCGCGGGCGCTTCCGCTATCCTGTCGTGACACTCCATCCGCTTCCAGAGGCGGTTGCGGCCGAGTGTGCTCGTGCGCTATCCTTCGGGGTTCCGCCGAGGCTTCGCCCGTCCAACCCTGCACGCAGTAACCATCCCCAAGGGAGGCTGTCACATTTGAGCAGCGTTGCTGTCGCGCCGCGCGCGCGCAAGAGCTTTTCGCGCCTGAAGCACGTCCTCGACCTCCCCAACCTCATCGACATCCAGAAGGCCTCCTTCGACTGGTTCATGAAGGAGGGCCTGCGCGAGACGATCGACGACATCTCGCCGATCGAGGACTACACCGGGACCCTCGCCGTCGAGTTCGGCGACTACGAGTTCGGCGAGCCGCAGTTCTCGATCCAGGAGTGCCGCGAGAAGGACCTGACCTACCAGGTACCGCTCTCCATCACCGTCCGCTTCGTGAACAAGGACACGGGCGAGATCCGCGAGCAGCGGGTCTTCATGGGCGACTTCCCCATGATGACCCCCTGGGGCACGTTCATCATCAACGGCACCGAGCGCGTCATCGTCACGCAGCTCGTCCGCAGCCCCGGCGCGTACCTGATGGAGCCGAAGGACGCGACGAAGCAGGTCTTCATCGCGAACCTCATGCCCTCGCGCGGGTCGTGGCTCGAGGTCGAGATCGACAAGAAGGGCATCGTCTACGCCCGCATCGATCGCAAGCGCAAGCTCACGGTGACCACTCTGCTGCGCGCGCTCCCGACGGGCGAGCGCTTCGCCGAGCTCTTCAAGCCCGTCGTGCGCGACCTGCCCGACTTCAAGGGGCTCTCCGAGGACGCGTTCGAGAAGCGCTTCGCCGAGTTCTCGCAGGCGTTCCAGGTGGACGCCTCCTCGAACGAGAAGATCCTGGAGCTCTTCGGCGGCTCGCCCTACATCGCGCTCACGCTGGAGAAGGATCCCGCGACGCGCGAGGAGGAGGCGCTGATCGAGGTCTTCAAGAAGCAGCGGCCCGGCGAGCCTCCGACGCTCGACAACGCGCGCAACCTGCTCCGGGCGCTCTTCTTCGACCCGAAGCGCTACGACCTGACGCGGGTCGGCCGCTACAAGCTGAACCAGCGGTTGGGCGTGACCGTGCCCGAGGACGTGCGCGTCCTCACGCCCGCGGACATCGTCGCCCTCGTGCGCCGGCTCGTCGACCTGCCCGTGAAGCTCGGCGTGCCGGAGGACTCCCGCGACTACGCGGCCGACGCGGCGCAGCTCTCGCGCGACCCGATCCGCGGCGAGCTGGACGAGTACGAGGACTTCGGCAACCGGCGCCTGCGCACGACCGGCGAGCTCATCCAGGAGGCGTTCCGCGTCGGCCTGTACCGGATGGAGCGCGTCGTCCGCGAGCGGATGACGACCGAGGACGTGGACACGATCACGCCGCAGACGATCATCAACATCCGGCCGGTGGTCGCCGCGCTGAAGGAGTTCTTCGGCTCCTCGCAGCTCTCGCAGTTCATGGACCAGACGAACACGCTGGCCGGCCTCACGCACCGCCGGCGGCTCTCGGCGCTCGGCGCGGGCGGGCTGACGCGCGAGCGCGCGCCGATCGAGGTGCGCGACGTGCACCAGACGCACTACGGCCGCATGTGCCCGATCGAGACCCCGGAGGGGCCGAACATCGGCCTCATGGGCTCGCTCGCGTCCTACGCCACCGTGTCGCAGTTCGGCTTCATCCAGACGCCGTACCGCGTCGTCAAGGGCGGCAAGGTGACGGACGAGATCGTCTACCTGGACGCGGCCGAGGAGCGGCAGTACACGATCGCCCAGGCCTCCGAGCCCGTCGACCCGAAGACGGGGAAGCTCCTGAACGAGCAGGTGCTGTGCCGCTCGCGCGAGGGCGAGGCGGTCATGGTCCAGCAGCGCGACGTGCAGTACATGGACGTGTCGCCGGCGCAGATCGTCTCCGTGGCGACCGCGCTCATCCCGTTCCTCGAGCACAACGACGCGAACCGCGCGCTCATGGGCGCGAACATGCAGCGGCAGGCGGTGCCGCTCATGATCCCGCAGGCGCCGATCGTCGGCACCGGCCTCGAGTTCCGCGCCGCCGTGGACACGGGCGACGTCGTGCTCGCGCAGCACGACGGGACGGTCGTGGACGTGGACGCGGAGCGGATCGTGGTCGAGGGCCGGGGCACGCGCGACGAGTACCCGCTGACGAAGTTCCGGCGCTCGAACCAGGGCACGCTCATCCACCAGAAGCCGGTCGTCCGGCTCGGCGACCGCGTGCGCAAGGGCGACGTGCTCGCCGACGGCAGCTCGACGGACGCAGGCGAGCTGGCGCTCGGCGCCAACCTGCTCGTCGCGTTCATGCCCTGGGAGGGCTTCAACTTCGAAGACGCGATCGTGATCTCGGAGCGGCTCGTCAAGGACGACGTGCTCTCGTCCATCCACATCCACGAGTACGAGATCGACGCCCGCTCCACGAAGCTGGGCGACGAGGAGATCACGCGCGACATCCCGAACCGCTCCGAGGAGTCGCTCGCCAACCTGGACGAGCGCGGCGTCGTGCGCATCGGCGCGGAGGTCGGCTCGGGCGATCTGCTCGTGGGCAAGGTGACGCCCAAGGGCGAGACCGAGCTCACCGCCGAGGAGAAGCTGATCCGCGCCATCTTCAAGGAGAAGGCGCGCGAGGTGCGCGACACGTCCCTCAAGGTCCCGCACGGCGAGGGCGGCAAGGTGATCGGCGTGAAGACCTTCTCCCGCGACGCGGGCGACGACCTGCCGCCGGGCGTGAACGAGCTCGTGCGCGTCTACGTGGCCAAGAAGCGCAAGATCGCCGAGGGCGACAAGCTCGCGGGGCGCCACGGGAACAAGGGCGTGATCGCGAAGATCGTCCCCGAGGAGGACATGCCCTTCCTGGAGGACGGGCGCTCCGTGGACGTCGTCCTCAACCCGCTCGGCGTGCCGAGCCGGATGAACATCGGCCAGATCCTGGAGACGCACCTCGGCTGGGCGGCCGCGCACGGCGTGTTCGAGGAGGGTGGGCCCGTGAACGTGCGGGCGCCGATCAACGCGCCCGATCCCCGCTGCATCGCCACGCCCGTCTTCGACGGGGCGACGCCCGAGGACGTGGACGACGCGCTCGTGGCCTGGGCGCAGGCGAACGGGGCGAACGGCGGCGTGAAGATGAAGGTGGACGCCGACGAGCCGCGCGGCACGCGCTGCTCGGGCAAGGTGACCCTGTACGACGGCAAGACGGGCGAGCCGTTCGCCCAGCAGGTCACGGTCGGCTTCCTGTACATCATGAAGCTGCTGCACCTCGTGGACGACAAGATCCACGCGCGCTCGACCGGCCCGTACTCGCTCGTCACCCAGCAGCCGCTGGGCGGCAAGGCGCAGTTCGGCGGGCAGCGCTTCGGCGAGATGGAGGTGTGGGCGCTCGAGGCCTACGGCTCGGCGTACACGCTGCAGGAGATGCTGACCATCAAGTCCGACGACACGATCGGGCGCGTGAAGGCATACGAGGCGATCGTCAAGGGCGAGAACATCGCCGAGCCGTCCATCCCCGAGTCCTTCAAGGTGCTGCTCAAGGAGATGCAGTCCCTCGCGCTCGACGTCCAGGTCCTCTCCGACGAGGGCCGGGAGGTCGAGGTGCGCGAGGAGGACGACGAGCTCCTGCGCGCGGCCGAGGAGCTCGGCATCGACCTCTCGCCCGGCTCCCTGCGGGCCGCCGCCCGCCAGCCGACGGCCGAGGAGGTCGAGGAGGGCGCCGAGCGCGCGGACGAGGAGGGCGAGCTCGTGCTCGCCGCGGACGAGGAGCTCGTGGACACGGACGGCGAGGAGGCCCCGCTCGAGGTCGACCTCGCCGACGTCGAGCTCGAAGAGTGACCCCCCAACGACGGACCGAGAAGGAAGAGAGGAACGAGGCGCTTTGATGGAGACGACGAGGCGGGCCCCCGACGTCAACGACTTCGACGCGATCCGGATCGGGCTCGCGTCCTCGAAGCAGATCCGCGACTGGTCGTACGGGGAGGTCACGAAGCCCGAGACGATCAACTACCGCACGCTCAAGCCCGAGCGAGACGGGCTCTTCTGCGAGCGCATCTTCGGTCCCACGAAGGACTGGGAGTGCTACTGCGGCAAGTACAAGCGCGTCCGCTACAAGGGCATCATCTGCGAGCGCTGCGGCGTCGAGGTGACGCGGCAGAAGGTCCGGCGCGAGCGCATGGGCCACATCGACCTGGCGGCGCCGGTCTCGCACATCTGGTTCTTCAAGGGCGTGCCGAGCCGCATCGGCTACCTGCTCGACATCGCCCCGCGGGAGCTCGAGAAGGTCCTCTACTTCGCAGCCTCCATCGTCACCGCCGTGGACGTGGAGAAGCGACAGGCGGACCTGGCCGACCTCGAGGACAAGGTCGCCGGCGAGAGCGAGCGCATCTACCTCGACCGCGACGAGGCGCTCGCCGCGCTCGACGACCGGCTCGCCCGCCGGCGGGACTTCTTCGCGGCCGGCAAGGAGCGCAACTTCGACGAGGACGACGACTTCTGGGCTCGCGGCCTCTCCAACTGGGCCGAGGAGCAGGGCCTGCCCTCGCTCGAGGAGGTGCGCGGGCTCGCCGGCGGCGTCTTCAAGGAGCTCGCGAAGACGATCACGAACGAGGACGCGCGCCGGGTGCGCGAGCTCGTCCGCCAGACGGCGACGCGCGACGACCGCCGCCTCGCCCCCCGCGAGGTGGAGTCGGTGGCCGCCGCCGCCCTGCAGATCGAGGCGGCGCTGGCTCCGCTGCGCGCGGAGCTGGAGAAGGCGACCGGCTCGAAGAAGGGCGCGATCACGAAGCACCTCAAGCGCCTGCAGGAGGCCCTCCTGAGCGGCGCCGAGCTGGGCGAGGAGGACGCCGGGATCGTCGAGACGGTGGACGCCAAGAACCTCGAGCGCGCGCGTGAGGTCGGCAACGGCCTGCTCGCCGACGTGCTCGGCGCGGTCGACCCCGACGCCGACGCGGCCGCCGTGCGCGAGCTCGCCTACGACCTGTGCCTCGTCGAGGGTACCCGCAAGGAGGACCTGGAGGCGATCGGGGCCTGGGCGATGAAGGTGCGCGAGATGGTGGCGGACATCGACGTCCGCCGGGAGGACACGCGCGAGGCCGCCGTGGACGCCGTGCGCCGCCTGGAGCAGACGTGGATCCTGTTCAGGGAGCTCGAGCCGAAGATGATCGTCGGCGACGAGCAGATCTTCCGCGAGCTGAAGGATCGCTTCGGGTCCCCGTACGGGTTCGGCGTCTACTTCCGGGGCGGCATGGGCGCCGAGGCGGTGCGCGACCTGCTGCGCGACCTCGACCTCGAGGAAGAGTCCCGGTCGCTCCGCGAGACCATCAAGACGTCCAAGGGGCAGAAGCAGCAGCGCGCGATCAAGCGCCTGAAGGTGGTGGAGGCGTTCATCAAGTCGGGCAACAAGCCCGAGTGGATGATCCTGGAGGCGATCCCCGTCATCCCGCCGGAGCTGCGCCCGATGGTGCAGCTCGACGGAGGCCGCTTCGCCACGAGCGACCTGAACGACCTCTACCGGCGCGTCATCAACCGCAACAACCGCCTCAAGCGGCTGCTCGACCTGGGCGCTCCGGAGATCATCGTCAACAACGAGAAGCGGATGCTGCAGGAGGCCGTGGACGCGCTCTTCGACAACGGGCGCCGCGGCCGGGCGGTCACGGGCCCCGGCAACCGTCCGCTCAAGTCGCTCTCCGACATGCTCAAGGGCAAGCAGGGCCGGTTCCGGCAGAACCTGCTCGGCAAGCGCGTGGACTACTCGGGCCGCTCCGTGATCGTGGCCGGGCCGAACCTGAAGCTGCACCAGTGCGGCCTGCCCAAGCTCATGGCGCTGGAGCTCTTCAAGCCGTTCATCATGAGCCGGCTCGTCGAGCGCAAGGCCGTGCAGAACATCAAGGCGGCCAAGAAGATGGTGGAGTCGATGATCCCCGAGGTCTGGGACGTCCTCGAGGAGGTCATCGCCGAGCACCCGGTGCTCCTGAACCGGGCGCCGACGCTGCACCGTCTCGGCATCCAGGCGTTCGAGCCCGTCCTCGTCGAGGGCAAGGCGATCCAGGTGCACCCGCTCGTCTGCCACGCGTTCAACGCGGACTTCGACGGCGACCAGATGGCCGTGCACCTGCCGCTGTCCGCGGAGGCGCAGGCGGAGGCGCGCGTGCTCATGCTCTCCGCGAACAACATCCTCTCTCCGGCCAGCGGGCGCCCGCTCGCGACGCCCACGCAGGACATGGTGCTGGGCGCGTACTTCCTCACCTACTGCGCGCACGACCTCACCTCGACCACCGCCGAGGAGCTCGCCCGCGCCCTGGGCCGCAACGGGCTGCCGCGCTTCCGGGCAGAGGAGGACGTCGAGTTCGCGATCGAGGCGGGCCAGGTCGGCTTCCACGACCCGATCGAGTACCAGCGCGGCGAGGAGCGGATCCTGACCACGCCGGGCCGCGTGATCTTCCACGCCGAGGTCGAGCGCGCGCTCGCCGAGGCGACCGAAGGGGCTCTCCAGGAGCTGCCGATGCTCAACCGCTCGCTGACCAAGCGGGAGCTCGACGCGTTCATCGCCGAGCTCGTCGAGCACTACGGGCCGAACACGATCGCCTCGGCGCTCGACGTCATCAAGTCGCTCACCTTCCGCTTCGCCACGCGGGCCGGGATCACGATCTCGAAGAACGACATCGTCATCCCGGAGGAGAAGGAGGACATCCTCGCCCGCTACGAGGAGGAGGTGGCGAAGGTCGGGCGCGAGTACGACCGCGGCCTCATGACCGAGGAGGAGCGCCACGAGCGCGTGGTCGCCATCTGGACGGAGGCCACCGACGAGGTCGCGGACAAGATGATGGAGAACCTCGAGGAGACGAACCCGATCTTCATGATGGCCAACTCGGGCGCCCGGGGCTCGTTCAACCAGATCCGCCAGCTCGCCGGCATGCGCGGCCTCATGGCCGACCCGAAGGGCGAGATCATCCCGCGCCCGATCAAGGCCAACTTCATGGAGGGGCTCACCGTCCTCGAGTACTTCATCTCCACGCACGGCGCCCGCAAGGGCCTGGCGGACACGGCGCTGCGGACGGCCGACTCCGGCTACCTGACGCGCCGCCTCGTGGACGTGTCCCAGGACGTGATCGTGCGCGAGGAGGACTGCGGAACGGACGAGTTCATCGAGCTGCCGCTCCTCGTCGACGACGCCCCGAACAAGAACGTGGCCGGGCGCGTCGCGGCGCGCGACCTCGCGAAGCCGCTGAAGGACGGCAAGCCGGGCAAGACCGTGCTCGTCGAGCAGGGCGCGGAGATCACGATGAGCGCGTTGCGGCGGCTCGTGGAGGAGTTCGGCGAGCACGCCGCCACCGCGATCGTCCCCGTCCGCTCGGTGCTCAAGTGCCGCAGCGAGTCCGGGCTCTGCCGCCTCTGCTACGGCTCGTTCCTGGCCACGGGCGGCCTGGCCGAGATCGGCGACGCGGTGGGCATCATCGCCGCCCAGTCGATCGGCGAGCCGGGCACGCAGCTCACCATGCGCACGTTCCACACGGGCGGCGTCGCGGGCGTGGCCGACATCACGCACGGCCTCCCGCGCGTGGTCGAGATCTTCGAGGCGCGCAACCCGAAGGGGGCGGCCACGCTGGCGGACGTCGCCGGCAAGGTGGAGATCGACGACAGCGACCGCACGCTCGTCGTGCGCATCACGCCGACGACGCTCGACGAGAGCGGCGAGCTGCCCGACCCGAAGGAGTACAGCTTCCCGCGCCGGACGCGGCTGCTCGTGCGGCCCGGCGACACCGTGGAGCGGGGGGACGCGCTCAACGAGGGCTCGCTGAACCCGGCCGACCTGCTCATGCTCAAGGGCTCGACCGCGACCGAGCTGTACCTCGTGGGCGAGGTGCAGAAGGTCTACAAGTCGCAGGGCGTCGAGATCCACGACAAGCACATCGAGCTCATCGTCCGGCAGATGCTCAAGAAGGTGCGGATCGACAGCGCGGGCGACACGGACCTCCTGCCCGGCCAGCTCGTCGATCGGGTCGTGCTCGAGCGCGAGAACGCGCGCATGAAGAAGGAGAAGGGCGAGGCGGCGACCTACGAGCCGATCATCCTCGGCATCACCAAGGCGTCGCTCGCCACCGAGTCCTTCCTCTCGGCGGCCTCGTTCCAGGAGACGACGAAGGTGCTGACGGACGCGGCCATCGAGGGCAAGGTCGATCACCTGAACGGCCTCAAGGAGAACGTGATCATCGGGAAGCTCATCCCGGCCGCCACCGGCCTCAAGCGCTACCGGCAGATCACGATCGAGCCGACCGAGCAGCTGCCCGTGACCTTCGCCCGTCCCGAGGCCGAGGCGGAGCTGCTCGCGGCGCTCGAGGAGATCGGCGAGGGCGACGGCTTCGACCTCGACGCCCTCGGGCTCTCGCTCGAGGAGCCCTCGCTGGACGGCGAGGGCGAGGCGGCCGAGCTCGAGCCGCCCGCAGAGGAGGAGTAGCGACGACGTGGGGCCGGGCGTGCGCCCGGCCCCAACACGTCGCTCACGGTTCTCTGCTACCTAAGAGAGCCGTGCGACGACTCCCGCTCGCCCTCGCCGCGCTCCTCGCGGCGCTCGCCGCCGTCCCCGGCACCGGCTCGCCCGCGCTCTCCTGCGGGCTGCCGGAGGCGCAGACGACGTGGATCGACTTCGCGGACGGCTCCGTCAGCTTCTGGCGCGAGCGGTTCGCGCGCTCCGGCGTGGTCATCGCCACGGGCGGGGAGAAGCTGGCCGCCGAGGCGCGGGCGGCGGGCGCGGGAACCGTGCACTGGGACATGTACCTGCGCAAGCGGGTCGGCACGCCGTCCGAGCCGGCCGATCCTGCGCTGGTCGAGCGGCGAGCCGACTCCCTGTTCGACTTCGCGGTCAAGGTCACGCAGTGCCCGCAGCCGCTGATCGCGCTCAACGAGCTGTGGGGCGCCTCGCTCCCCACGCCGCTCACGACGACCAGCGAGCGCTACCGCGAGAACGTCCTGCGCTTCGTCCGCCGGCTCGCCGAGCGCGGCGGCCGACCGGCGCTGCTCGTCTCCAGCGAGCCCTTCACCGGCGGCGAGGCGGCGGCCTGGTGGCGCGCGGTCGGCCAGGTCTCGGACCTCGTGCTGGAGAACTACGCGAACGCGAACGTGGTGTGGAAGCGTGGCGTGGTGGAGGGCTCGCGGCGCCTGCGCCAGAGCTACCGCAGCTCGATCGCGAAGCTGCTCGCGGTGGGCATCCCGCCCACCCGGCTCGGGCTCATGATCGGCTTCCAGACCGGCCCCGGCGTCGGCGGCCGTGAGGGGCTGCAGCCGCGCTCGCGGTGGTTCGACGTCGCCAAGTGGCAGGGGCTGGCCTCGGCTCAGGTGGCGCGCGAGCTCCGCCTCGCCCACGTCTGGTCGTGGGGCTGGGCGCAGCGGAACGAGCGCTCGCGCGACCCGGACAAGACCTACGCCGCCTGCGTCTGGCTGTGGGCGCGCGACCCGGCGCTCTGCGACGCGCCCGGGATCCTGGGCCAGGAGCTCGACGCCGACCGGCGCGCGGGCCAGATCGACCTCCCGCGGAGCATTCGCTGCGTGTACGGCGAGACGCCGATTCGCGCCGCCTCCGTGGCCGCCCTCGCGCGCCTCACCGGCGATCGGGAGCTCGCGCTGACCGCGCTCGTCGCCCGGCTCGTGGAGCGCGCGCGGACGCGCGTCTCGACCGAGGAGATCCTCGCCGCCGAGCGGCGCATCGTGGCCGCGCGCTTCGCGGGCAGCGTCGCCGCCTATCGGGCCGCGCTCGCCGAGGCGGGCG
>DATLYU010000171.1:0-34933 GCA_035574435.1 Gaiellaceae bacterium
CTCGCCCTCGTGCCGCTCGTCGTGCAGCCCGTGCGCAGCGCGGCCCGGCGCGGGCTCGCGGCCGCGCTCGCGCTCGCCGCCGCGGTCCTCGTGGCCGGCGTCTCCCAGGCGCCGCTTCCGCTGACGGGAGAGCCTGCCGAGCCGCTCGGCGTGCTCCCGCTCGACTCTGCGACCGAGGTCGCAGTCGCGGTCTGGGGGTGGCTGGCCGCGCAGCCGCTGCTGCTCGCCGGAGGGCTCTTGCTCGCCCTTTCCGCCGCCGCCCTCCCGGAGCTCCGCCGCCAGGCCCGCTTCGCGCCCGCCGGCGTCGGCGCGCTCCTCCTCGCCGGCACGGTGCTGACCGGCGCGTCGCTTCCCGCATCGCTCGCGGTGGCGCTCGTCTGGGTGCTCGTGGCCGCCAGAGCCGCCGCCGCCCGCCGCTAGACTCGCGGCCCAGGGGGGTACACCCCGCCGATGAAGGTGTTGCGGACGATCGAGTCGAAGATCGAAGGCCTGTTCGAGGGGGTCTTCGGGCGCGCGTTCCGCACGCACGTGCAGCCGATCGAGCTGGCGCGCAAGCTCGTCAAGGAGATGGACGAGCACCGGACGGTCTCGGTGTCGCGCGTGTACGCGCCGAACGAGTACACCGTGTACCTCTCCCCGCAGGACCGGCGCCAGTTCGGCGGGTACGAGGCCTCGCTCGTGGCCGAGCTCGAGGAGTACCTCGCCGAGCACGCGCGCCGCGAGCGCTACTCGCTGCCGAGCCCGCCGCACGTGCGCGTGACGACGGACGACGACCTGGCGGTCGGCGAGTTCGGGATCGCCACCCGCCTCGCCGAGGAGGCCGGCGACGGCGACGGCGCGCTCTCCGCGCGCGGCGAGGAGCCTGCCCCCACCATGGTCTACCGGGCCGCGGCTCCCTCCGCGCCGGAGCCGAAGCTCGAGCCGCAGCACCCACCGGCGCCTGCTGCCACGCTCGAGCTCGGCGGCAGGTCGCATCCGGTCCAGGGCGAGCGGGTCGTGCTCGGCCGCTCGCGCGAGGCGGACGTGCGCGTCTCGGACGTGAACGTATCGCGGCGGCACGCCGAGATCCGCCGCGAGGACGGCTCCTACTGGCTCGTCGACCTGGGCTCGACGAACGGGACGCTCCTGAACGGGCGCCGCGTCGCGCGCGAGCGCCTGGACGACGGCGACGTGATCACGCTCGGCTCGACGGAGATCGTCTTCGGCCTGCCGCGCTCGTGACCGTCTCCGCGCTCGGGGCGGAGGAAGCGCTCCTCGTGCTGAAGATCGCCTTCCTCGTCCTCCTCTACGGGTTCATCCTGCTCGTCGCGCGCAGCGCGACCCGCGACCTGCGCGGGGCGCCGCAGGAGAGCATCGTGCTGGGAGCGCGCGAGGCGGCCGAGCTGCGGGCGGCGCACGGCGTCTCCCCGGCGCGCCTGAGGGTCGTCCGGGGGCCGGGACTGCCCGTCGGCCGCGTCGTCGAGCTCGATCGCCCGACCGTCGTCGGCCGGGACGACGACTGCGGGCTGCGGCTGGACGGCGACGAGTTCGCCTCCGCGCACCACGCGCGCCTGGAGCCGACCGCCGGCGGCGTCCGGGTCGTCGACCTGGGCTCGACGAACGGGACGTTCGTGAACGGGGAGCGCGTGCGCGACGCCGAGGTGCTGAGGCGCGGCGACATCCTCCGCGTCGGCACCACGGAGCTCGAGGTGGTGCGGTGAGGATCGGGCGCGCCGCAGGCGTCACGGACACCGGCCGGCGCAGGTTGCGGAACGAGGACGCCTTCGTCTGCGCGCCTCCTTTGTTCGCGGTCGCGGACGGGATGGGCGGGGCCAGGGCGGGCGAGATCGCGGCGCGGCTCGCCGCCTCCGCCCTCGAGGAGGGCGGCTCCCGGCAGCGCGGGCCGGAAGGCGTGGTCGCGCTCATCGCGGAGGCCAACCGCCGGATCTGGGAGCGATCGCTCCAGGACCCGCAGACGGCCGGGATGGGGACGACCGTGACTGCCGCCCTCGTGGACGACGAGACGGGCACAGTCGCGATCGGCCACGTCGGCGACTCGCGGGCATACCTGCTCCGCGACGGCTCGCTCGAGCAGCTCACGACCGACCACTCGCTGGTCGCGGAGCTCGTCGAGAGCGGCGTCCTCACGCCCGAGGAGGCCGAGCGGCACCCGCAGCGCTCGGCGATCACGCGGGCGCTTGGGACGGAGCCCACGGTGGAGGTGGACGCGTTCACCGTCGAAGCCCGTCCCGGCGACCTCTTCCTCATCTGCTCGGACGGGCTCTCGACCATGCTCTCGGACGAGGATGTCCTGGCCGCGCTCGCAGGCGCGGGCGGCGACCCGGCACGCTCGGCGGAGGCGCTCGTCGCGGCCGCGAACGCGCGCGGCGGCGAGGACAACGTCACCGTCGTCCTCTTCGAGCTCCTGGAGGGAGAGCCGGGCGAGCCGGCCGACGGCGGCGACCGGAACGGCGCCGAGCCGGCCCGGACGCCCGAGGACGAGGTCGCAACCGCGCCGGAGGCCGCGGACGGCGGCCCGCGCTCGCTCTCGCGCCACGGCGCCGGCCCGGGCGGGCGCGCCGCCGCCCTGCTCGCCGTGGCGGCCGTCGTCGTCCTCGCCGCGCTCGTCCTCTACTGGGGCCTCCCGCGGTGAGCGTCCGCGGGCGCGAGCTCCTCGGGCTCGTCCTCGCGGCGCTGCTCGCCGGGATCGCGCTCGCCGCCGTCGGCATCGCGCGCGAGCACGAGGTCGAGGTCTCGGGCCGGGCGATCGGCTTCGCGCTCGCCTTCCTCGGCCTCTACCTCGTCGCCCACGTCGTCGTGCGCCGGGTCGCCCCGCACGCGGACGGCGGGCTGCTCCCGCTCGCCGCCGCCCTCACCGGGCTCGGGCTCACGGTCAACTACCGCCTGGACGAGAGCGACGGGGGGCGCCAGGCCGTCTGGGTCGCCGTCGGCGTCGGCGTGCTCGTCGCCGCCCTCGTCGCGCTGCGTCACGACTACCGCGTGCTCGAGTCGTACCGCTACCTCTTCGGCGTCGCCGCCGTCCTGCTCCTGCTCCTACCCTCCGTGCCGGGGCTGGGAGAGCGCGTGAACGGCGTCCGCCTGTGGGTGGACCTGGGGCCCGTGCAGTTCCAGCCCGGGGAGCTGGCGAAGATCTGCCTGATCGTCTTCCTGGCCGGCTACCTGCGGGAGAAACGCGAGTCGCTCGCCCAGGGCCGGCTCAAGGACGTCGGGCCGCTGCTCGTGCTCTGGGGCGCGGCGATGCTCGTCATCGTCCAGACGAACGACCTCGGGAGCGCGCTCCTCAACTTCGGCGTCTTCCTCGCCATGCTCTACGTGGCCACGGGCCGCGTGCTCTTCGTCGGCGCCGGCCTGGGACTCTTCCTGGCCGGGGCGGCGGTGCTCTACGGGGCGCTCCAGCACGTCCGCGACCGCGTCACCATCTGGCTCGAGCCGTGGACGGACGAGCGCGTGTACTGCGCGCTCAACGGGCGCCTCGAGCTGCGCCAGGACTGCGCCTCCTACCAGCTCGTGAAGAGCCTGTACTCGATCGCGAACGGCGGCTTCGGCGGGACCGGGCTGGGCGAGGGGACGTTCACGTCCACGGACGGCGTCGAGCTCATCCCGTACCTGCGCACCGACTTCATCTACTCCGCGCTCGCGCAGGAGCTCGGTCTCGTCGGCGCGGCGGCGCTGCTCCTCTGCTACGTGCTCTTCGTCGTGCGCGGGATGCGGATCGCGCTCCTCGCGCAGGACGGCTTCTCGAAGCTGCTCGCCGCCGGCCTCACCTTCGGCTTCGCGCTGCAGACGTTCATCATCGTCGGCGGCGTCCTGCGCGTCGTCCCGCTGACCGGGATCACGCTCCCGTTCGTGTCCTACGGCGGAACGAGCATCGTCGCCAACTTCCTGCTCGTGGCCGGGCTCCTGCTCGTCTCCAACCGCGCGAGCGCGCCGCGATGAACCGCCAGATCATCCGCCTCACGTACGTCTCGCTCGGGCTCCTGCTCGTGCTCGTGGTCATGACGACGTACTGGCAGACGTGGGCCGCGCCCGGGCTCGCGAACCGGCAGGACAACTCGATCAAGCGCGTGGCCGAGTTCCAGATCGACCGCGGGCTCATCTTCTCCTTCGAGCCGCGCAAGCGCCTGGCACGCAACCTCGAGCGAGAGATGGACGGGAAGACGCTCTACTTCAGGCGCTACCCGTTCGGCGAGCTGGCCGCCCACGTGGTCGGGTACTCGACGGCCGGACGCTCGCGCACGGGACTCGAGCGCTCGCTCAACGACTACCTGACCGGGGCGACCGGGAACCTCTCCACGCTCGTGGACAAGGCGCTCGACGAGCTGCGCGGCCGCCCGGTCGAGGGAAGCGACGTCGTCACCACGCTCGACCTGGACGCGCAGCGGGCCGCCCTCGAGGCGCTCGGCGAACGGTGCGGCGCCGTGGTCGCGCTCGACCCGCGCACCGGCAAGGTCCGCGTGCTCGTCTCCGCGCCGAGCTTCGACCCCAACCTCGCCGAGGAGCGCTTCGGGGAGATCTCCCGCATCGACGCCGACTGCGCAAGCCCCTCCCCGCTCCTGAACCGGGCGAGCGCCGGCCTCTTCGTCCCCGGCTCCACGTTCAAGGTGGTGACCGCTGCGGCCGCGCTCGAGTCCGGCACGTACGGCCCGCGCTCGAGCTTCTTCGACCCCGGCTACTGCACGGTGTACGGCAAGCGCGTGAACAACTTCGACACCTCGCGCCCGTTCGGGACGCTCGACCTGGAGACGGCCCTCACCTACTCCGTCAACTCCGTCTTCTGCAAGATCGGCCTGAAGCTCGGCGCCAAGGCGATCCTCGACCAGGCGAGGAAGTTCGGCTTCTACGAGCGCCCGCCGCTCGAGACCCCGGCCGAGGAGCGGGCGGCGAGCGGCCTGTACCAGGGGCGGCGGCTCTACTACCCGAAGGAGGACCCGGACGTGGACGCCGGACGCATGGCGTTCGGCCAGGAGCGGATGCTGGTGACCCCGCTGCAGATGGCCATGGTCGCGGGGGCGATCGGCGTCGGGGGCGCGGTCATGGAGCCGCACGTCGTCGAGCGCATCGTGGGGCCGGGCGGCCGCGTCGTCCGCAGGACGCGCCCGCGGGTCTTCCGGCGCGCGGTGAGCGAGGAGACCGCGGCCGCGATCGCACAGATGATGCGGCTCGCCGTCGAGCGGGGCACGGGCACGGCGGCGCGCCTGTCCGGGTTCTCCGTGGGCGGCAAGACCGGCACGGGCGAGACGGGCGTCGAGGGCTCCAACACCACCTGGTTCATCGCCTTCGCCGGCCGCGACGCGGAGGAGCCTGCGGAGCTCGCCGTCGCGGTCGTCCTCCAGAATCAGAGCGGCACCGGGGGAGAGACGGCCGCCCCCATCGCCCGCGCGGTCATGGAGGCGATCCTGCAGGACACGGCGAACCCCTAACCTCTACCTCGATGGCGACCCAGGACACGCTTTCCGGAACCCTCTTCGCCGGGCGCTACCGCGTCACGCGGAAGCTCGGCGGCGGCGGGATGGCGGACGTGTACCTGGCCGAGGACCAGGAGCTCGGCCGGCGCGTCGCGATCAAGATCCTGCACGGACGCTACGCGAACGACGAGCAGTTCGTGGAGCGCTTCCGGCGCGAGGCGACGCACGCGGCGGGGCTCTCGCATCCGAACATCGTCTCCATCTACGACCGCGGGACGACGGACGGCTCCTACTTCATCGTCATGGAGTACGTCGAGGGCAAGACGCTCAAGGAGCTCATCCGCACGCGCGGCCCGTGCCCGATCCCGGTCGCGATCGCGTACATGCGGCAGATCCTGGCCGCCCTCCGCTACGCGCACCGGCACGGCGTCGTGCACCGCGACATCAAGCCGCACAACGTCATCGTCAACCCCGAGGGCGTGGTCAAGGTGACCGACTTCGGGATCGCACGGGCGGGCACGAGCCAGATGACGGAGGAGGGGGCGATCATCGGCACCGCGCAGTACCTCTCCCCCGAGCAGGCGCGCGGCGCCCCGGTCGACCAGACCTCCGACCTCTACTCGGCCGGCATCGTCCTGTACGAGCTCCTCACCGGCGAGGTGCCGTTCACCGGCGAGTCGCCGGTCGAGATCGCGATGAAGCACCTGGCCGAGGTGCCGGGCGCGCCCTCGGCGCTGCGGCCCGAGGTTCCGGAGGACCTCGATCTCGTCGTCCTGCGCGCCCTCGCCAAGGAGCCGGCCGAGCGCTACCAGTCCGCGGCGGCGATGGACGCCGACCTGGAGACGGTCGCACACGGCGGGCACGTCCCCACGGAGACGGCCGAGGCGGCGACCGTCGTCCTCTCCGGGGCGGGCACGGTCGAGGCCCCGACCGCGGTGACGCAGGTGGCACGTCGCGCACGCGGCATCCCGCCGCCGCCTCCCGGGCCGGCACGCCGGGAGCGGTCGCTGTGGCCATGGCTCCTGGGCCTGGGAGCCCTGCTCGCGCTCCTGGCCGGAGGCTGGTTCCTGTACGACACGGTGCAGGAGCAGCTCGAGGAGTCGAAGCCGGTCGCGGTCCCGTACGTGGTCGGGCTGCGGCAGGCCCTGGCCGAGAACCGGATCACCGACGAGGGACTCGTCCCCATCGTGCGCCGCGTGCCCAACTCCGACGTCGAGGAGGGCATCGTCTTCGCGCAGAACCCGACCGAGGGCACGCGCGTGGACAAGGGCGAGGTGGTGCGCATCGACGTCTCCTCCGGCAAGCCGGAGGTGACCATCCCGAGCGTCGTCGGCCAGAGCCAGACGGACGCGGTGGAGGAGCTCACGCGGGCCGGGCTCGACGTCCAGGTGGTCGAGGTCTTCTCGGACCGCGATCCGGGGATCGTCACCGCCCAGCAGCCCGGTCCCGGCACGGTGGTGGTCGAGGGCACGCGCGTGCGCATCAACGTCTCCAAGGGCGAGCGGCCGGTGACGGTCCCGAGCGTCGTCAACCTGCCCTACGACCAGGCGCGCGTGACGCTCGAGCGGGCCGGCTTCGACGTGACGCGCGTGGACGTGGACTCGGACCTCCCGGAGGGCACGGTGGTGGACCAGAACCCGAGCGGCGGCTCGTCGAGCTCCCGGGGTGCCACGGTCACCCTCGAGGTCTCGCGCGGGCCCGCCACCGCGTCCGTCCCCGACGTCACGAACCAGGACGTGACCGTGGCCCAGACGACGCTCGAGGGCGCAGGCTTCCGCTCCCGGGTCGTGCTCGAGAACACGGACGACCCGTCGCTCGACGGCATCGTCGTCTCCCAGGACCCGATCGGAGGCACGCAGGCGAAGCCGAACTCCGTCGTCACGCTCTTCGTCGGCCGCTTCACGGGCGGGACGGACACGACGACCGTCCCGTGAGCCGGCGCCTGCGCGTCGCCATCCTGGCCGGCGGCCGCTCGAGCGAGCACGAGATCTCCGTCGCCTCGGCGCGCTCGGTGGCCGCGGCGCTCGACCCCGCACGCTACGAGGCGGCGCTCGTCGAGATCGGCCGCGACGGCCGCTGGGAGCTCGCCGGAGGAAGCCAGAGCCTTCCCGCGGAGGGGCCGAGCGTCGAGACCCTGCCCGTCCTCGCGCGCTCCGAGCCGGCCGCGCTGCTCGGCCGGGTGGACGTCGTGCTGCCCATCCTGCACGGGCCGTTCGGCGAGGACGGCACCGTCCAGGGCCTGCTCGAGCTCGCCGGCGTGCCCTACGTGGGCGCGGGGGTCGCCGCCTCGGCGCTCTGCATGGACAAGGACCTGTGCAAGGCGGTGCTGCGCGACCGCGGCATCCCGGTGGCACGCAACGTCACCCTGCGGGAGGGCGACCGGCCCGCGCACCCCTTCTCATACCCGGTCTTCGTGAAGCCCGCCCGCCTCGGCTCCTCGGTCGGGATCTCCAAGGTGCACGGGCCGGAGGAGCTCGAGGCCGCGGTCGCCCTCGCCCGCCGCCACGACGACAAGGTGCTGATCGAGGAGCACGTCGAGGGCACCGAGGTCGAGTGCGGCGTGCTCGGCAACAGCGAGCCCGTCGCGTCCGCGGTCGGCGAGATCGTGGCCCACGCGGAGTGGTACGACTGGTCGGCCAAGTACGACGAGGGCGGGATGGACCTCGTCGTGCCGGCGCGCATCTCCGAGGAGGCGACCCGGCGCGTGCAGGAGCTCGCGCTCGCGTCGTTCGTGGCCACCGAGTGCGAGGGCATGGCCCGCGTGGACTTCTTCGTGCGGCCGGACGGCCAGGTGGTCGTGAACGAGATCAACACCATCCCGGGCTTCACCGCCACGAGCGTGTACGCGAAGCTGTTCGAGGCGTCGGGGATCCCGTACGCGGAGCTCCTCGACCGCCTGATCGAGCTCGCGCTCGAGCGCCACGAGCGACGCTCGCAGCTCGTCTTCTGACGGCTCACCCGGGCCAGGAGAGCAGGCGCTCGCTCTGTGCCGCATGCCACGAGAGACCGAGGGCGTGGAAGCGCGCCTGCGCCCGCTCGAGCAGGGCATCGTCGCCCCGGGCCACGCCGAGCGCGCGCAGGGCGAAGGGCTCCACCAGCGTGCCCGCGACGGCCAGCCCGCTTGCCTCGCGCTCGACCGAGTCGCGAACGCGCAGCGCCGCGAGCGCGTCCAGGCGCGCGGCGTGCTCGGCCGGGCCCCAGACGAACGAGCGCTCGACCGGCAGCTCGAGCAGGGCCTCGAGGCGCGCCCGGTCACCGCGCTGGAGCGCGAGCCGCAGCCGCGGCACCGCCAGGTACGACTCGTATCCCGATCCGGCCACCCGGTCTCCCTCGCGCTCCAGCTCGCGCGCACGCTCCTCGTCGCCGTGGACGAGGTGGGCGACGGCGCAGAGCAGGAGGTCGCGGGGATTGCGGACGCAGGGGGTGGCCAGGTTCGCGGCCACGAGATCGACGATGCGGTCGGTCTCGGCCCGCAGCGCGTCCCAGTCGCCCAGGGCGTCGGCCTGCTCGGCCGCGAGCGAGACGGCGTGCACGCGGTGGTGTGGGGAGAGCCGGCGGGCGAGCTCCCAGTGCAGCGAGGCGAAATGGCTCGCCTCCGAGAAGCGCTCCACCGCGACGAGCGTGGGGACCGCGCACTCGTAGGCCTCGCACAGATGGTCGGGGTCGGAGAGCGCCGGCACGAGCTCCAGCCGCCGGTCCGCCCACTCCGCCGCCTCGTGGAACGCGCGCCGCTCGAACGCTCCCTGGCTGCGGGCGCCGAGCACGTAGGAGCGCAGCGTCACGTCGGCGCGCTCCTCGGCCGCCGTGAGCACAGCCTGCACCTGCCCGTCGGTCGCCCGGCCCGGGTCGATGTTGACCTGTGCGAGCAGCGCGCGCACATACGCCTCGCTGCCCGCCTCCGCCAGCTCGAGCGCCCGCTCCGCCCACTCGGCGATGTACGCGCTGTTCAGCTTGATCGACCACATGGCCGAGCGGATCGAGGACTGGAAGGCGAGGAAGGCGTAGGCGTCCGCCCGCTCCGCGTCGGCGAGCGGCCCCGCGATCGCGCGCAGGAGCGCGTCTCGCATGGCGTCGCCGTCGTAGCGGAGCGCGTGCACCTCGCCGATGTCCCGCCACAGGAGCGCGCGCTCGCGGTCGTCGCCCGCCAGCGCGGCCGCGCGGATCAGCAGCGAGATCGCCTCCTCCATCTCGTACCGGCTGCGTGCGAGCTCCGCCGCGCGCCGCAGCCAGGCGACGGCCTCGCCACGCAGGCGCTCGTGCTCCGCGCGGTCGCCCTCCCAGACGAGGTCCGCGTCCTCGGGCAACACGGCCTCGGAGTAGTGGTAGGCGAGCAGGGGCGCGTGCTCGTCACGAGCCCGATCGGTCTCGCGGAGCCACTCTGCGAAAGCCGCGTGCAGCCGCCCGCGCCGGGCCTTGGGGAGGCTGCCGTACGCCACCTCGCGGGTCAGCGCATGCTTGAACGCGTACTCCTCCTCGCCCGTCAGCGACGAGGAGGCGTTCCGGCGCACGAAGTCGCGCTCCTCGAGCAGCCCGTAGTCGGCCTCGACGCCGGCGAGCAAATGGCGGACCGGCCCGGCCCAGAAGACGCGGCCGATGACTGCCGCCGCCTGCAACGCGGCCTTCTCCGCCGCGGGAAGCCGGTCGAGGCGAGCGGCGAGCACGGCGTGGACGGAGTCGGGGACCGCGAACGCGTCCGGGACCTCGCGCACCTGCCAGGCCCCGTTCGCGCGCTCGAGGACGCCAGCCTCGGCCAGCGATCCGACGAGCTCCTCGACGAAGAAGGGATTGCCCTCGGCGCGCTCCACGAGCGCTGCCAGGACCTCCTCCGGCAACCGAGCCCCGAGCAGCTCCTCGATCAGGCGAGCGGTCTCGGCGCGTGTGAGCGGCTCGAGCCAGATGGTGACCACGTTGCGCCGGCCACCACCCCAGCCCGGCCTCCGCCCGACGAGCTCCGGGCGCGCGGTCGCGAGCAGGAGCAGCGGGCCGCGCCCCTCGCGGAGAACGCGGTCGAGCAGGTCGAGCAGCTCGTCCTCTGCCCAGTGCACGTCCTCGACGAGCACGACCGCCGGCCCGCCGGCGGCGAGTCCGGCGAAGAGCTCCACGACCGCGGCCTGTAGCCGCTCGCGCGTCTCGAGCGGGTGACTGTCGGCAAGGTCGAGCCCGAGCGCGAGACCCAGCGTGCGTTGCTCGCCCAGCCGCCCCAGCACCGCGGACGGCGCGTCGCTCTCGAGGATCCCGTAGTGCTCCCTGACCACCTCGGCGACGGGCCAGTACGTGATGCCGTCGCCGTACGACAGGCACCTGCCCGTCCGCCGGAGCGGCGCGGGGTCCTCCGCGGCGAGGACCTCCCACAGCTCGCGCACGAGGCGCGACTTGCCCACTCCGGCCTCCCCGACGATGGAGACGAGATGCGGCTCGCCGCGGCTCGCGGCCCGCCGGTAGGTCGCCCGCAGCAGCTCCACCTCGCTCTCCCGCCCGACGAACGCCGTGCGCCGGACACCGATCCCGCGCGGGCGCTGCAGCGCCAGCGACCGCTCGAGCCGCCGGCACGGGATCCCCTCCTCCTTGCCCTTCGCCTCCAGCACGCGCGGCTCCGCGAACTCGAATGCGCCGCGGACGGCCGCCACCGTGCGCTCGGAGACGAGGATCTCCCCGGGGGAGGCTCCCTGCTCGAGACGCGCGGCCACGTTTACGACGTCGCCGGACAGGAACGAGCCGCCCACGCGTGCCGGCCCGACCGCGACCTCGCCCGTGGAGACGCCGACCCGCAGCGCCAGCCGGTCGCCGAAGATCTCCGCGAACCGGCGCTGCATGGCGAGCGCGGCGTGCAGAGCCCGCTCCGCGTGGTCCTCGTGCGCCTCCGCCGCCCCGAAGGCCGCGAGCACGGCGTCGCCCGCGAACTTCTCGACCGTACCCCCGGCCGCCGCCGCCTCGCTCGCCATCGCGTCGTAGAAGCGGTCGAGCACGCTGCGCACGCGCTCGGGGTCCTCGCCCGCGGCGAACGCCGTCGAGCCGACCAGGTCGGCGAAGAGGACGCTGACGAGCTTGCGCTCCTCGGTCGCGGCCGGCGCCTCCACGCGCACCCCGCACGAGGGGCAGAAGCGCGCGGCGGCCGGGAGCTCGGCCCCGCAGTGGGCGCACCTCGCCATCAGCCCATTGTCCCGCGTCCCGCGCGAGGGGGGACGGCCGGCTCGGCTACAGGTCCTCCGGCAGGCGGTGGGCGACCGCCTCGAGCACCTTGAGCGCGATCGCGGGCGTGCTCTTGACGAGCGCCCGGAAGTCGTGGTCCACGATGACGAGCGCCCGCGCTGGCGACGTGGTCGTGACCGTCGCCACGCGGGGGATGCTCGCCACGAGCGCAATCTCGCCGAAGAAGTCGCCCGCGTGCTTGGTCGCGATCCTCCGCCCCTTGCGCCGCACCTCCGCCTCGCCCTCGAGCAGGACGAAGAACTCCCGGCCGCGCTCACCCTCCCGCGTCAGCGCCTTCCCGGCCGGCAGGTCGATCTCGTCCGCGATCGCCGCGATCTGCGCCAGCTCCCGCTTGGAGAGGCCCGCGAACAGCGGGACGCGCGAGATGAGCTCGGCCTTCGCGTCGCGTCGCTGGCGTCGCACGCAGGGACTCTAAGCGCGCCCGCGCGTAGTGTCCACCTCAGTCGAGGACGGCAGCGAGCGCGTCCTCCCAGGCGGCCAGGCCCTCGTCCAGCTCGGCCTCGCCGATGGTCAGCGGGCAGAGCACGCGGATGCAGTTCCCGTACACGCCGGCCTTGAGCAGGATGAGTCCGCGCCTGAGCGCCTCCTCCACGATCGCCTCCGCGAGCTCCGGCGCGGGCTGCTTGGACTCCGGGTCGCGCACGAGCTCGAGCGCGAGCATCGCGCCCAGCCCGCGCACGTCGCCGATCGCCGGCCAGCGCGCCTGCCAGTCGAGCATCCGGGAGCGGAGCGTGGCTCCGAGCGTCTCCGCGCGCTCGAGGAGGTCCTCCTCCTCGAACACGTCCAGCACGGCCGACGCCGCGGCGAGCGCGACGGGGTTGCCGATGAACGTGCCCCCGATGGCCCCCGGATGGGGGTCGTCCATGAGCTGGGCCCGGCCGACCACGCCCGAGAGCGGGAGCCCGCCCGCGATGGACTTGGCGAGGACGAGCAGGTCGGGCTCGACGCCGAAGTGCTCCATGGCGAACATGCGGCCCGTGCGCCCGAACCCGGTCTGCACCTCGTCCGCGACCAGCACGATCCCGTGCTCGTCGCAGATCCGCCGCAGCCCGGCCACGAACGCCCGATCGGCCGGGACGAACCCGCCCTCGCCCTGCTGGGGCTCGAAGACGATCGCCGCCACGTGGTCGGCGCCGACGTGCGTGGACAGCATGCGCTCGAGCGCGGAGAGCGCCTCCTCGGAACTCGGGCCGCGGTAGGCGTTCGGGAACGGCGCGCGGTAGACCTCGGGCGCGAACGGCCCGAGAGCCGTCTTGTAGGGGTGGGTCTTCGAGGTCATGGTCAGGGAGAGCAGGGTGCGGCCGTGGAAGGCGCCCTCGAACGCGATCACGGCCTGCCGACGGGTGTGCAGGCGGGCGAGCTTGACCGCGTTCTCCACCGCCTCGGTGCCGGCGTTGAAGAACGCAGCCCGGGTCTCTCCCGCGATCGGGGCGAGCGCGCCGAGGCGCTCGGCCACGCTCACGTACAGCTCGTACGGCACGACCGTGAAGTCCGTGTGCAGGAAGGCGTCCGCCTGCTCGTGGATCGCCTGCACGACGCGCGGGTGGTTGTGGCCGACGTTCTGCACGCCCACCCCGCCGACGAAGTCCACGAACGTGTTGCCGTCCACGTCCGTGATCGTCGCCCCGCTCGCCGCCGCCGCGACGATCGGCAGGTGGACGCGGAGCGGGCTCGCGACGGCCAGGCGCTCGCGCTCCAGGATGGTGCGCGAGCGCGGTCCGGGAATCTCGGTCCGCAACTCGATCACGCGCGTGGCCGCCACGCGGGCCAGCCTACCGCAGCCCCCGCCGCCTTCGGGCGCTACCTGCGGGTCGCCCGCTCGGGCAGAGTGCCGCTCGTGCGCATCGGCGACCTCGACCCCGATCCGCTCGTCCAGCTCCGGGCCTGGCTCGCGGAGGCCGAGCGGGTCGAGGCGAGGCCGGATGCCATGACCCTCGCCACCGCGACTCCCGACGGGCGGCCCTCGGCCCGGATCGTGCTCCTGCGCGGACTCGACGAGCGCGGGCTCGTGTTCTTCACGAACCGACGCTCCCGGAAGGGAGACGAGCTGCGGGCGAACGCCCGCGCCGCGCTCGTCTTCCACTGGCCGGCCCTCGGCCGGCAGGCGCGCGTGGAGGGCACCGCCGAGCCGGTGCCGGACGCCGAGTCGGAGGCGTACTGGCGGACGCGTCCGCGGGAGAGCCGGCTCGCGGCGTGGGCCTCGCCGCAGTCGCAGGTGCTCGCGGGCCGCGCCGAGCTCGAGCGCCGCTTCGCCGAGGCCGAGCGCGCCTTCGCAGGCTCAGACGTGCCACTGCCCAGCTTCTGGGGCGGCTACCGGGTCGTCCCGGAGACGGTGGAGCTCTGGCTGCACCGCGAGAGCCGCCTGCACGACCGCGTGCGGTACCGGCGTGAGGACGGAGGCTGGGTGCGCGAGCGTCTCGCGCCGTAGCCGCTATCCCGCGGGCTCGAGCGCGCCGTCCGTGTACACGCCCTCGGCGTTCCAGAGCAGGAAGCCCTTGACGCCGGCGTGGCGGGCTGCGTCGATCTGCGCCCGGACCTGCTCGAGCCCGTACTGGCGGGAGAAGCTGAAGTCCTGCACCCACGCGAGCAGGAGCGCGTCGCTTCCCCGGATCGCGCGGCGAAAGCGCGCGAGCGCCCTCCGCACCGTCTCCCCGGGGGTGGCGCTCGGGTCGGCCAGCCCGAGCTCTCCGCTCCCGAAGAGCGAGGGGTACGTCATCCCGTACACGGCGTCCAGGTGCGGCGCCATCCGGCGCGGGAGCTGGCCAATGCCCAGATCGCGGACCGCCGAGAGCCCGAAGACCGCCGCCGACACGCGGACGCCGAGCGGCGCGAGCCGCGCCGAGGCGAAGCGGAGGAACGCCGGCACCGCCTCGTGCTTGCGCAGGCCGCGCGGGTTCGCGTACCTCGCGGCGCGCACGTCCCCGTCCGAGGGGAAGCGGACGTAGTCGAACATGATCTCGTCGAACCCCGCTCGCGCCGCCGCCGCGGCGATCCCGACGTTGTACTCCCACACCCGCCGGTCGTAGGGGTTCGTCCAGCCGAGACCCGCGGCGTCGCGCCAGACCGAGCCGTCGGCCCGCCGGACGGCCAGCTCGGGCCGGCCCCGCGCGAGCACGGGATCCTCGAACACGACGACGCGCCCGATGAGGTACACGCCGCGCTCGCGCGCGAGCCGGGCGGCCTCGCTCGGCTCGTACCAGTCTCCCGCAGCGCCGACCGTCGTCGCCAGCGGAACGCCGCGCGGGCGGAAGCCGATCTTCCCGCTCTCGTCCTTCACGTCCAGCTCGAGCGCGGTGAGCCCGTCGTCGGCGAGGCCGAGGTACTCCTCGAGCTTCCCGGGCAGCGAAGCGAGGCCGAGCGTGACGTGCACGCCGCGCACCTCGACCGGCAGCGCCCGCGGCCGGCCCGAAACCGCCGGCTGCACGCGGGGAGCCGCGAGGGGAGCGCCCGTCCGCGACGGCCCCGGGTCCTCGCCGCTCACGTACTGCGCGCCGAGCCCGAGCGCCGCGATCCCGCCGAGCAGGAGGCCGAAGGCCACTGCCCGCCGCGCTCGCTTCCTGCGCCGCGCCGCAGCTCGTCGCGCCCGGAACCGCTCGTTCGGGTCGATGGGTGGGAACAGCATCGACACCGGGAGGCGGACCTTATCGCAGCGCGGGCTCCGGCGAGCCTGGCGGCGCGAGCTCGTGACAGATCGTCACGAGGTCGGAGCGCGGACGCCGGCTCTACACTCGCACGCGATGGTCCTCTCCGACCGCACGATCCGGCGCCTGATCGGCGAGGGCCGCATCGGGATCGAGCCGTTCGACCCGGAGCTCATGCAGCCCTCCAGCCTCGACGTCCGCGTCGACCGCTACTTCCGCGTGTTCCGCAACTCCCGCTACCCGTTCATCGACGTCAAGGCCGAGCAGGAGGAGCTGACGGAGCTCGTCGAGGTCGAAGGCGACGAGGCCTTCATCCTCCACCCGGGCGAGTTCGTGCTCGGCTCCACGCTCGAGCGCGTGACGCTGCCGGACGACCTCGTGGCCCGGCTGGAAGGGAAGTCGAGCCTGGGCCGGCTCGGGCTGCTCATCCACTCGACCGCAGGCTTCATCGACCCGGGCTGGGACGGGCACGTGACGCTCGAGCTCTCGAACGTCGCGAACCTCCCGATCACCATCTACCCGGAGATGAAGATCGGCCAGCTTTCGTTCGTGCAGCTCTCCGAGCCCGCGGAGCGTCCGTATGGCTCCGCCGGGATCGGGTCCAAGTACCAGGGCCAGCGCGGCCCCACGCCGAGCCGCTACTGGCAGAACTTCACGGACTGACGTCCTCCGCCGGCGCGCACTCCGGGGTGTCCGCGTCGGAGACGCGTGTCAGCAGCGCGGCGAGCTCGGCGAGCTCCGCGTCCTCCAGCCGCGCGCCGAAGAGATCGTCCACTTGGGCGAAGTGGGTCGTCGAAGCCTCGCGCACCTTCTCGAGGCCGGCGTCCGTGAGGACCGCGTAGACCACGCGCCGGTCGCTCGCGCACGTCGCCCGCTCCACGTAGCCGAGCCGCTCGAGCCCTTCCAGGAGCCGGGTGATCCCCGACGCGGTCAGCAAGACCTGCGCGGCCAGGTCGACCCGGCGCATGCGCCGCTCGTCCGCGCGTGCGAGCCGCAGCAGCACCTCGTAGTCGCTCAGCGTGAGCCCGTGGTCGGTCAAGAGCTGCGCGTTCAGGCGCCTGGTGGTGGCGGCGTGCGCGCGCAGCAGCGCGGCGAAGGCGCTCACGGCAGATGATTGTGGACTCAATACTTGACTAGACATGTTTTCTGTGCTTAGATGCTTGCGTAGTCAATAGTAGCGGACACAAGGGAGAAACGTATGTCCATCCTCGCAGAGAGCCCGGTCGCCGTCCTGCCCGAGGGCACGTGGGCGATCGACCCGGCCCACTCCACGGTCGAGTTCCTCGTCCAGCACATGGGCCTCGCCACGGTGCGGGGCCGCGCGCCGGTCGTGACCGGCACGATCACGGGCGGCGCGCAGCCCGCGATCGAGGGCACCGTCTCGGTCGCGCACCTCACCACGCACGACGAGGGCCGCGACGCCCACCTGCGCTCGCCCGAGTTCTTCGACGCCGAGCGCTACCCGGAGATCCGGTTCGCGTCCACGTCCGTCGAGGCGCACGGGGACGAGGTCGTGGTCGTCGGCGACCTGGAGATCAAGGGGGTCGCCCACCCGGTCGAGCTGCGCGGCCGCTTCCTCGGCCAGGCCGTCGACCCCTGGGGCAACGACCGGATCGGGGTCGAGCTCTCGACCGTCGTCGACCGCGCGAAGTGGGGGCTCACTTGGAACGCGCCCCTGCCCGACGGCGGGCTGCTCCTCCCGGACGACGTCGAGCTGCACGCCAGCTTCTCGGCGGTGAGGACCGGCTGATGAAGCTGCTCGCCGTCTCCGGGAGCCTGCGCGAGGGCTCGTACAACACGGCCCTGGCCGAGCTCGCATGCCGGCTCGCGCCGGCCGGAGTGGAGGCGAGCGTCTACGACCGGCTCGCCGAGCTTCCGCTCTACGACGCCGACCGGGACGGAGAGGAGGCGCCGGAGAGCGTGCGGGCGTTCCGGAAGGCGGTCGCGGAGGCGGACGCGGTCCTCTTCGTGACGCCCGAGTACAACGGCTCCGTCTCGGGCGTGCTGAAGAACGCGGTGGACTGGGCCTCCCGCCCGCCGCACGGAGGCGCGGCGCTGTGGGGCAAGACGGTCGCGGTCGCGGGCGCCACGACCGGGCAGTACGGCGCGATCTGGGCGCAGCAGGACCTCCGGCGGATCCTCGGCATCGCCGGCGCCCGCGTGCTTCCGGGCGAGCTGCCGGTCGCGCGGGCGCAGGAGGCGTTCACCCCGGACGGCCGCCTGCGCGACCGCCGGCTGGAGGAGCGCCTCCGCGACCATGTCCGCGCGCTCGTGGACGAGGCTGCGGCCGTCCCGCTCGCGGCCTGAACGGACGAGGGGCCGCCCTGGGCGGCCCCTCGCGAACGGTCACCAGCGCTGGAGTGGTAGAGGCGCTTCCGCGGCGTCCGCTCGAGAGCGGCGCCCGGCGCGGATCGCGAGCCCCCTACGCTGGCTAGGCGATTCCCGGTGGTCCCGGGGGCACGCCTCTACCCGCTGGCACCTCCGCTGCCGGTACTGTCGTCGCTCAAGCCGGACCACCTCCTTTCCGCGGTAGCGCCAGCATACGCGCTCGCCGCGGATGGATCGCGGGCGGCGACGTCGCGCAGGAGGCCCGCGGCCTCGCCGAGGAGGGCGACCTCGGCGTCGCCCAGGCCCGCGAGCAGGCGCTCGAGCTCGGCGATGCGCCGGCGACGGCCGCGCTCGAGCAGGCGCCGACCCTCGGCCGTCGCCCGGACGCGCACGGCCCGCCGGTCCCCCGACTCGGCCTCGCGCACCGCGAGACCGTCCCGGACGAGCCCGGAGACGAGCCTGCTCATCGTCGGCGCGGACACCTGCTCGGCGCGCGCCAGCCGGCCGAGCGTCGTCGGGCCCCCGAAGACGAGGACGGACAGCGCCGAGAGGCGCGCGGCCGTGAGCCCGCTCGCCTCGTCCACCCGGCGGACGCGCCGGAGAAGGTGGATCGCAGCCGAGTGGAGCGCGTCCGCGACCGCGCGCCGGTCCGAGCCCGGGGTTGACTCCGTATCGTTAGCCATGCTAAGGATTTGGATAGCTCGGCTAACGATATCCGGGGAGAAGGAGGGCCCGTGAGCACGCTGCAGAGCATCGGGCAGATCGCCATCCGGACGCACGACCTGCCGCGCGCGGTCGCGTTCTACCGCGACGCGCTCGGCCTCGAGTACCTGTTCGAGGCAGGGCCGCTCGCGTTCCTCCGCTGCGGGGACGTCCGTCTCATGCTCGCCGTCCCGGAGGGACCGGAGACGGACCACCCGAGCTCCATCCTCTACTTCCGGGTGGCGGACATCGACGCGGCGCGAGGAGAGCTGCTCGCGCGCGGGGTGGGCTTCGAGGACGAGCCGCACCTGATCGCCCGCATGCCCGACCACGACCTCTGGATGACGTTCTTCCGCGACCCGGACGGCAACCTGCACGGGTTGATGAGCGAGGTCAGCCCCGGCTCTCGCTGAGCACGACCGTGAGCTCGAGGCCGCGATCGAGCGGCACGGTCACGCTCGAGAGCGTCGGATCGTCCTGGCGCGCGGCGGAGTAGGCGGCGAGCGTCTCGGCGTGCGAGAGGACGTTGTCCGCGACGACCAGCCCGCCCGGCTCGAGCAGCGGCCGTGCGAGGGCGAAGAGCGCCTCGTAGTCCTCCTTCTCGGCGTCCAGGAAGACGAGGTCGAAGGTGTCGCGCGTCGCGCGCAGGATCTCGAGCGCGTCGCCCTCGACGAGCTCGGCCCACTCGTCCAGGCCGGCCTCGGCGACGTTCGCGCGCCAGGCGGCGGCCCGCTCCGGGTCGCGCTCGAGCGAGACGAGCTGCCCGGCCGAGAGGCGCGCGCCGGCCGCCAGCCAGAGGGCGGAGTAGCCGCGGGAGCCGCCGATCTCGAGGATCGCGACGCCCGCCTGCGCGGCGGCGAGCGCGAACAGGAAGCGGCCGGTGGACGGAGCGACCTGGCGGGCGCGGCGCTCGGGCGGCAGGCCGGCCTCGCGCTCGACGCGGTCCTCCGCCTCGAGCCGGCCGAGCACGCCCAGGACGCGCTCGTCCAGCATCAGGAGACCTCGACGACGATCGTCCCGTCGCGCACCGTGACGGGAAACGTCCGGACGGGGAGGAAGGCGGGCAGCGTCATGGGAATGCCGGTCTCGAGGTCGAAGCGCGAGCCGTGCCGCGGGCAGACGACGACGCACGCCTCCGGCTCCCAGTCGCCCTCGCACAGGGGGCCGTCGTCGTGCGAGCAGCGGTCCTCGATCGCGAAGAAGGAGCCGCCGCAGTTGTAGACGCCGATCGTCCGCTCCCCCGCGGGGACGAGCCGCATCGTCCCCGGCGGCAGCTCCTCGAGCGGCGCGACCTCGATCTCGGCCACGCGCCTACTCGAGGACGAGGTCGCGGGCCGACGTCCCCCACTCCTCGGGCAGCGGCGTCCCCTTCGCCTTGTGCAGCGCCAGCTTGAGCACGCCGAGGCCGAGGATGGCGCACTTCAGGCGCACGGGCGTGAGCGGGATGCCGAGCTCGTCGAGGAGCTCCTCCTTCGGGAGCTCGGCCACCTCCTGCGCCGTCCGGCCCTTCACGAGATCCGTGAGCATCGAAGTCGCGGCCTGGCTGATCGCGCACCCGCGCCCCTCGAACCCGATCTCCTCGAGCACGTCGCCCTCGCCGAGGCGCACCGAGACCGAGACCTCGTCCCCGCACAGCGGGTTCTGGCCCTCGGCGCGGGCGTCGGCGGGCTCCAGCAGCCCGTGGTTGCGGGGATTCTTGTAGTGGTCGAGGATCAGCTCGCGGTAGAGCTGGTCGAACTCGCTCACGGACGCTCCCCGGCCGCGCGGCCCTCCGCTCCGCGGGCCCTCATCCGAGCGACTGCTTGACCTTGTGGAGGCCGTCCACGAGCCGGTCGATCTCCTCGGGGATCGAGTACAGGTAGAAGCTCGCGCGGGTGGTCGCGCTCACCCCGAGCCGCGTCATGAGCGGCTGCGTGCAGTGGTGCCCGGCGCGCACGGCGACGCCCTCCCAGTCGAGCACCTGCGCGACGTCGTGCGGATGCACGCCCGCGACGTTGAAGGAGACGATGCCCGCGCGCCGGTCGGCAGGGGGCCCGTACACCTCGATCCAGGGGAGCTCGGCGAGCCGACCGAGCGCGTACTCGACGAGCTCGTGCTCGTGCCGCTCGATCGCGTCCAGCCCGATGGCGCTCAGGTAGTCCACCGCGGCCCCGAACCCGACCGCCTCCGCGATCGCCGGCGTGCCGGCTTCGAACTTGTACGGCAGCTCGTTCCAGGACGTGCGCTCGAGGGAGACCGAGCGGATCATCTCGCCGCCCAGGTTGAACGGCGACATCGCCTCCAGCAGCTCGCGCCTGCCCCACAGGGCGCCGGAGCCGCTCGGGCCGCACATCTTGTGCGAGGAGAGCGCGAGGAAGTCGCAGCCGAGCGCCTGCACGTCGACCGCCCGGTGCGGGGCGGCCTGCGCGGCGTCCACGACCATGATCGCGTCGCGCTCGTGCGCCCACGCGACGAGACGCTCGACCGGGTTCACGGTGCCGAGCGTGTTGGAGACGAGGTTGCTGGCCACGACCTTCACGGGGCCCTCGGCGTCGAGCCGGTCGAGGGCGTCCAGGGCGAGCTCGCCGTTGCCGTCGATGGGGATGGCGCGGAAGCGCGCCCCCGTGCGGCCCGCGATGTACTGCCAGGGCACGAAGCTCGAGTGGTGCTCGAGCTCGGTCACGACGACCACGTCGCCCGGCCCCAGGTTGTCCAGCCCCCACGCGTACGCGACGAGGTTGAGCGCCTCGGTGGCGCTGCGCGTGAACACGAGCTCGCGCTCCGAGGGCGCGTTCACGTATGCGGCCACCTTGCGGCGCGCGGTCTCGTAGCCCGCCGTCGCCCGCTCGGCGAGCCGGTAGACGCCGCGGTGCACGTTCGCGTACGAGTGCTCGTAGAACTCGCGCATCGCGTCCAGCACCTGGCGCGGCTTCTGGGAGGAGGCGGCCGAGTCGAGGAACGCCACGGGCTTCCCGTTCACGAGCTCGTCGAAGACGGGGAAGTCCGCGCGCAGGCGGTGCGCGTCGAGCGTCTGGGCGGTCACGGCCACGCCGCCCATCGTACCCCTGCGACTTCTAGCCGAGCTGGACGCGGCCGTTGCCGGAGGCTCGCTCGGCCGCCAGGCGCCTCCGCTGGAGCACCGTGAGCGCGCCCTCCAGGAGCTCGACGACGCGGCGCAACCGCACGGCTTCCGACTGCTCGGCGAGGAGCTCGAGCTTGGCCTCCACGGCCAGCTCCACGCGCCCGGCGAGGGCGAAGGAGAGCTGCGGGTCGTCCGCCTCCGGCACCTCGACCGTGCTCTCCGCCACCTCGCGGAGCGTGCGGAAGAGCTCGAGCGCCCGCTCGACGACGGCCTCGTCCGGTGGGTCCGGGACGTCCTCGAGCGGCTCCACGCGCCCCGTGTGGAAGCTCCTCCCGCGCGTCAGCTCGAGCAGCCGGAAGCGGCGACGTCCCTCGACGAGCACGTTCAGCCGACCGTCCGGGAAGCGCTCCAGCACCTCCACGACCGCGGCGCGCGTCCCCACGTCGCTGATGCCGTCCTCCTCGGCGTACACGAGCCCGAACTCCTCGTCGCGTTCCAGGCACTCGCCGATCAGCTCGCGGTAGCGCTCCTCGAAGACGTGGAGCGGCACCCGCTCCGTGGGCAGGAGCACGAGCCCGAGCGGGAAGAGGCCGAGCTCGCTCACGCCCTCCGCAGGGCAACGAACTCCCACGGCCCCTGGGTGCCGTGCGCGGCGATGCGCAGGCCCTCCGCCTCGGCCGCGGCCCGCAGGGCGGCGGGCGGGTGCACGAACGTGCGGAACGAGCGCCGGAGCGCCCAGAAGCCCGCGTTCAGGGCGCGCACGGCGAGCCGCACCCAGGCAACGTCGCGCGGGAAGCTGAGCACGAGCGTGCGGCGCGCAAGCCGGGCGGCCGCGGCCACGAGCGCGACGCCGTCGGGCGAGCAGCAGACGACGCGGTTCATGAGGACGACATCCGCCGGCTCCACGGCGTCCGGCTGCTCGAGCACGTCCACGACCCGGAAGGCGACGCGGTCCTGCTGGCCCCGCTCGCGCGCGAGCTCCTCCGCATACGGCCGGTAGGCGGGAACGACCTCGACGATCTCCCCGCTCGCGGCGCCGGCAACGAGGAGCTCCGACTGGAGCGCGCCGATCCCGCCGCCGATCTCGAGGACGCGCGCTCCTTCCAGGCCGCCCGCGGACGCGGCCTCGAGCATGCGCCGCTCGAGCGTGCCCGGACCCTTCCTGCGAAAGCGGGCCAGGGTCCGCTTCGCGGCTCGCTCGGTGAACAGCTCCGCGGCCGGCGCGCCGCGGCAGCAGCTCCCCATCAGCCGCCGCGCTCGAGGTCGAGCGCGCAGGAGTTGATGCAGTAGCGCAGGCCCGTCGGCGCCGGCCCGTCCTCGAAGACGTGGCCGAGATGGCCGCCGCAGGCGGCGCAGCGCACCTCGGTGCGCACCATCCCGTGGCTCGTGTCCCGCTCCGTGACCACGCTCTCCAGGGCCGCGGGCTGGAAGAAGCTCGGCCAGCCGCTTCCCGAGTCGAACTTCGTCTCCGAGCGGAAGAGCTCCGCCCCGCAGCCGGCGCAGCGGTAGACGCCGGGCGCGTGCTCGTCCCAGTAGGCGCCCGTGAACGCCCGCTCGGTCGCGCCGCGCCGCAGGACCGCGTACTGCTCGGGCGTCAGGCGCGCCCGCCACTCCTCGTCCGAGAGCTCGACCCTTGGCCGCACCCCGGCACGGTAGCGCGCCGGCTCAGTACGGCGAGGGCACGTCGTAGCGCAGGTGTGGCTCGTCGAGCCAGCTCCGTTCGAGCGCGATCCCGGTGAGCCGCTCGAGCAGCGCGAACGCCGAGGGCTCGACGTCGTCCACGCCGAAGGCCAGGCCGGCCGCCTCCTCCCGCAGACGCTCCGGCACCGGCTCGAGCAGCGGGTCGAAGGACGCGCTCACCGACCCGTCCTCGGCGAGGGCGAACGTCATGTCGGCGTTCACGCTGCGGTAGTAGCCCACCGCGCGCCCGCCGCGGGAGACGCGGCGCAGCAGATCGTCTCCGACGCCCTGCCAGCCGTTGTTCTCGGCGGCGAGGACGCCGCCCGGAGCCTCGCCCACGAGTACGTACGACGGCTGCGGGTAGCCGTTTGCCGACTCGACGAAGAGCGCGCTCGTCTCCGTCGTCCGGTCGGCGGCGAACGCGTCCAGGATCACGGCGAGCGCCGTCGGCCCGGCGACGGCGCAGAAGCAGAACGCGTCGAGCCGGGGATCCTCGCGGACCCAGGCGTAGTCGGCGGCCGTCACTCCTGGGGAATGCGCGCCTCGAGCGCGCGCGCCAGGGCGTCGCGCACTGGCTCGAGCTCGATCCGGTCGAGCACGTCCTGGAAGAACCCGCGCACGATCAGCCGCTCCGCGTCCGCGCGCGTGAGGCCGCGCGACATGAGGTAGAAGAGCTGGTCGCGGTCGATCTGCCCGAGCGTCGCGCCGTGGGTGCAGCGGACGTCGTTGGCCATGATCTCGAGCCCCGGGATTGAGTCCGCGTGCGCGGTGGGCGAGAGCAGGAGGTTGCGGTTCTCCTGGTAGGCGTTCGTCTTCTGCGCCCCCTCCTCGACCCGGATCATCCCGCGCCAGACCGCCCGGGCCCGGTCGCGCAGCACGCCCTTGAATGCGAAGTCCGACGTGGTGCTGGGCGCCAGGTGCTCCTGGAAGGTGTCGTAGTCCAGGTGCTGCGTCCCGTCGGCGAAGTAGGCGCCCGTGACGCGCGACGTCGCGCCCGGCCCGGCGAGGTCGTTCTGGATGCGCACCTTGCCCTTGGCCGAGCCGAAACCGCCCGTGACCCAGTCGAGCTCGGCGTCCCGCTCGACGCGCGCGTGGTGCGTGGCGAAGTGCCATGTCTCGCGGGAGAGGTTCTGGAGCGAGACGTACTCGACCTTCGCTCCCTCGCGAACGACGATCTCGACGGCGGCGTTCGAGTACGACGCGAGGTCCGGGGTCGGGGACGTGTACTCCTCGACGAGCGTGAAGCGGCTGTGCGGCTCGGCCACGACCAGCAGCCGCCAGAAGAGCGAGCCGCCCTCGGTCGCGTTCGCGACGCGCACGTACAGGGGCCGCTCGAGGGTCGTCTCGGCCGGCACGTGCACGAGCAGGCCGTCCTTCCACGCGGCGGCGTTGTGCGCGGCGAACTTCTCGTCCCAGCCGACGAGGGAGTAGAGCAGCTCGTGATCCTCGGGCAGGCGCTCGAAGCGGACGCCGTCCGGGGCGCTCACGATGCGCACGCCGCCTTCGCTCGCGTGCGCCGCGCCGGCGAGGTCGAGCTCCACGAGCGAGGGCGGAGCGAGCGCGCAGGCCTCGGCGCCCGACTGCCACGCGTCGGGATCGAACCCGGACAGGTCGGTGAAGCGCCAGTGCTCGTCCTTCGTCGTCGGCAAGGGGAGGGCCCGGTAGCGCTCGAGGAGCTCAGCTCTGGCCACGGGGCCTCCTCGGGGCGGCACGGTAGAAGACCACGGCGCGAGCCACGTCTCGCGTGGGCACGGAGACGACGTCGACCTGCTCGCTCCGCATCAGGGCGTCGAGCCGTCCGGGTACGGCGCGTAGCGGCGGTGCAGCAGGATGCGGTTGCCGGCCGGGTCGGTCACCCCCAGGCCGCGGCAGGCGCCGGAGTCCCACGGCTCGCCCACCTCGACGCCCGCGGACTCGAGCGCGGCCCGCGCCGCCGCGACGTCGGGAACGCGCAGCGCGATCGTCGCCGGCGGCAGCGGCGCGAACTCGTAGTCGTGCGTGTGCGGCGTCATGAGCGCGAGCGTGACGTTGCCGACCTCGTACTCGACCCAGTCCTCGGCCGGCGAGTTCGGGTTGCGCTCGAGGCCGAGCACGCCCTCGTAGAAGCGCGTGGCCTCGTCCATGTCGGTGACCGGGACGCGGACGTAGTCCACGCGCTCGACCCCGATCCCGTCAGCCAACCGAGCCCTCCATTTGGAGCTGGATGAGCCGGTTCATCTCGACCGCGTACTCGAGCGGGAGCTCCTTCGTGATCGGCTCCACGAACCCGGATACGATCATCGCGCTCGCCTCCGCCTCGGAGAGCCCGCGGCTCATGAGGTAGAAGAGCTGCTCCTCTCCGATCTTGGACACGGTCGCCTCGTGGCCGAGCTCCACCTCGTTCTCGTCCACCTGGATGTAGGGGTACGTGTCCGAGCGCGACTCCTCGTCCAGGATGAGCGCGTCGCAGACCACCTTCGAGCGGGAGCCGACCGCGCCCTTCGCCACCTGCAGGAGGCCGCGGTAGCCGGCCCGGCCGCCGTCCTTGGAGATCGACTTCGAGGTGATCACGGACGACGTACGCGGGGCGACGTGGACGACCTTGCCGCCGGCGTCCTGGTGCTGGCCCTTGCCCGCGAAGGCGATCGAGAGAACCTCGCCGTGCGCCCCCTCGCCCAGGAGCCAGATCGCCGGGTACTTCATCGTCACCTTGGAGCCGAGGTTGCCGTCCACCCACTCCATGGTCGCGTCCTCGTAGGCGACGGCCCGCTTGGTCACCAGGTTGTAGACGTTGTTCGACCAGTTCTGGATGGTCGTGTACCGGCAGCGGGCGCCCTTCTTGACCACGATCTCGACCACCGCCGAGTGGAGCGAGTCGGACGAGTAGATGGGGGCCGTGCAGCCCTCCACGTAGTGCACGTACGCGCCCTCGTCGACGATGATGAGCGTGCGCTCGAACTGGCCCATGTTCTCCGCGTTGATGCGGAAGTAGGCCTGGAGCGGCATCTCCACCTTGACGCCCGGCGGCACGTAGATGAACGAGCCGCCCGACCAGACCGCCGAGTTCAGGGCCGCGAACTTGTTGTCGTTCTGCGGGATGATCGTCCCGAAGTACTGCTTGACGAGCTCCTCGTGCTCGCGCAGCCCGGAGTCCATGTCCAGGAAGATGACGCCCTTCGCCTCGAGGTCGGCCTGCAGCTTGTGGTACACGACCTCGGACTCGTACTGCGCGCCCACGCCTGCGAGGTACTTCTTCTCCGCCTCGGGGATCCCGAGCTTGTCCCAGGTGTCCTTGATGTCGGCGGGCAGGTCCTCCCAGGACTCGGCCTGCTTCTCCGTGGGCTTGATGTAGTAGTAGATGTTCTCGAAGTCGATCCCGGAGAGGTCCGCTCCCCAGCTCGGCATGGGCCGGGCGAGGAAGTAGTCGAGCGAGCGGTGGCGGAAGGCGCGCATCCAGTCGGGCTCGGACTTGTGGTCGGAGATCGCGTCCACCAGCTCGTGCGAGAGGCCGCGCGAGGACTTGAAGAAGTACTGCTCGGGATCCGACCAGCCGTACGCGTAGTCGGAGCGGATCTCGCGGACGACGTCGGTCTCGTGGGTGCTCACGACGTCCCTCCCTTGCCGTTGCGCCCGAACGCCTCGTAGCCCTCCGCCTCGAGCGTGTGCGCGACCTCGGGGCCGCCCTCGGCGACGATCCGGCCATCCATGAACACGTGCACGTAGTCGGGCTGGATGTAGTTGAGGATCCGCTGGTAGTGCGTGATGAGGAGCGCGCCCATGTCCGGGCCGACGAGCGTGTCCACGCCGCCCGCGACGATGCGCAGCGCGTCGATGTCGAGGCCCGTGTCCGTCTCGTCCAGGATCGCCATGCGCGGCTTCAACATGGCCAGCTGCAGCACCTCGATCCGCTTGCGCTCGCCGCCCGAGAACCCGTCGTTGACGTAGCGCGAAGCGAGCTCCCGCGACACCTTCAGCTTCTCCATCGCCTCCTGGAGCTCCTTGCGGAACTCCGGGATCGGCACGGGGTCATCCTCCCCGCCCGCGCGGGCCTTGCGGATCGCGTTGATCGCGCTCCGCAGGAAGCTCGTCACGGTCACGCCCGGGATCGCGTGTGGGTACTGGAACGCGAGGAAGAGGCCCCGCTGCGCGCGCTCGTCCGGCCCCAGCTCGGTCACGTCCTCGCCGTCGAGGAGGATCTGCCCCTCCGTCACCTGGTACGCGGGATGCCCCATGAGCGCGTAGGCGAGCGTGGACTTGCCCGAGCCGTTCGGGCCCATGATCGCGTGCTTCTCGTTCACGTCCACGCGCAGGTCGACGCCCTTGACGATCTCGGCGCCGTCCTCGAGCGCGACGTGCAGGTTCTTGATCTCGAGCAATGCCATACGGAGAGATGCCTCGCAGTCGGAGATGGAAGGGCCAGGTACCCGCCTGCCCTTCCTGGATGGTAGCCGCAGGCGCCCGCCCGCGACCGAGGAGAGCCGTGCGAGGGGGCGCGCAGGCGGGTGGTATCGTGCGCCCATGCCCTTCGGGATCTCGATCTGGGAGCTCCTCATCCTGCTCGTGGTGCTGCTCCTCGTCTTCGGGGCGAAGCGGCTGCCGGAGATGGGCCGCTCGCTCGGCAAGGGGATGCGCGAGTTCAAGGACGCGGTGACCGGCGTGGAAGACGCGGCCTCGAAGCCGTCCACGACCGCCGAGCTCCCTCCGGCCGCCTCCGAGCCCGCCGCGGCGCGCGAGGACGAGGCCGCCGAGGCGAAGCGGGAACCGGTCTCCTAGGAGGCGCCCGTGCGCCGGTGGCTGCCCCGCCGCCTCCGCCACGGTGAGGAGGCCACCCTCGTCGAGCACCTCGACGAGCTGCGCGCGCGGATCATCATCGCCCTGGTCGCGATCGTCCCCGCCTTCCTGCTCGCGTTCGCCTTCCACGCCACGATCATCGACTGGCTCAAGGAGCCGCTCCCCGACGACCGCCGGCTCGTCACCTTCGGCGTGACGGAGCCGTTCACCACCTCCGTCAAGGTGAGCATCCTGGTGGCGCTCGCGCTCGCCCTGCCCGTCCTGCTCTGGCAGACGTGGGCCTTCCTGGCGCCGGCCGTGGAGCCGCACTTCCAGCGCGTCGTGCTGACCATGGTGCTGATCGCGAGCGGCCTCTTCGCGGCCGGCGTCGCGTTCATGTACTACGTCGTCCTCCCGCTCGCGCTCGACTTCCTGACGAGCTACGACGAGCAGCTCTACGACATCCAGATCCGGGCGAGCTACTACTACTCGTTCGTCGCCTGGACGCTCCTCGCGGGCGGCCTCGCGTTCCTCATGCCCATCTTCCTGCTCGGGCTCGTGCGCCTGCGGATCGTGAGCGCCGACCGCCTGCGCCGGAACCGCCGCTTCGCCTTCGTCGGGCTGCTCGTCTTCGCGATCCTGCTCCCGACCGTGGACCCTGTCTCGCTCGCGTTCGAGGTCGTCCCCCTCGTCGTCCTGTACGAGATCTCGATCTGGGCCGCCGTGCTGATGGAGCGCCGCTGGCAGCGCGAGTGGGAGGACGAGCTGGCCGGCGCCCTGTGAGGGTCCTCTCGGCCGACTGGGTCGTCCCGGTCGAGGGCGAGCCGATCCGGGACGGCGCGGTCGCGATCGAGGACGGACGCATCGCCGCGGTCGGGCCGGCGTCCGAGCTCGGCGTCGGCGAGCGCCATCCGGAGGCCGTCATCCTGCCCGGCTTCGTGAACGCGCACAGCCACCTCGAGTACGCGGTGTACGCGGGCTTCGGCGACGGCCTCCCCTTCGGGCCGTGGCTCTCCTTGCACGTCGAGCGCAAGCGGCGCCTCGAGCTCGCGGACATGGAGGCGATCGCCCGCCTCGGGGCCTACGAGTGCCTCCGGTCGGGCATCACGACGGTCGGCGACGCGAGCTTCTCCGGGGCTGCGGCGCTCGCCTGCTCGGCGCTCGGGCTGCGCGGGATCGTGTACCTCGAGGTCTTCGGCGACGCGAGCAACCTGGCCGGGCGCTTCGAGCCGCTGCGGGAGCGGATCGCGGGGACGCTCTCCCAGGATGTCCGGCTGGGCATCTCCCCGCACGCACCCTACACCTGCACGCTCGACCTGTACGCGGCCTGCGCCGAGCTCGGACTGCCGATCGTCACGCACCTCGCGGAGAGCGAGGCGGAGACGGACTGGCTCCTCTCCGGGTCGGGCGCCTGGCGGGCGCACGCCGACCTGCTCGTCCCGTCGCTCGGCACGACGGGCATCAGGGCCCTGGCGGAGGCCGGGCTCCTGGGGCCGAGCCTCGTCGCCGCGCACTGCGTGCAGGCCGACGAGGAGGAGATCGCGCTGCTCGCCCGGCACGACGTGGCGGTCGCGCACTGCCCGCGCTCGAACGCCCTCCTCGGCTGCGGGATCGCCCCGCTCGCAGCGCTGCGCGAGGCGGGCATCCGCGTCGCGCTCGCGACCGACAGCCCGGCCTCCACTCCCTCGTTCGACATGTTCGAGGAGCTGCGGACCGCGATCTACGCGGCGCGAGCGCGGGAGCGGCGACCCGACGCGCTGACCGCGCGCGAGGCGCTCGAGCTCGCCACGCTCGGCGGCGCCCGCGCGCTCGGGCTCGCGGACGAGGTCGGCTCGTTGCGGCCGGGCAAGCGGGCCGACCTGACCGTCCTCTCGCTCGCCGGCTCGCCCTTCCTGCCCTGGGAAGATCCCGTTACGGCAACGGTTCTCGGCGGTTCCCCAGAGCGCGTGGTCGCTACTCTCGTGTCCGGCCGGCCACGCTACGAGAGAGGAGGGACGACTTGGCCCGAGCTGATCGACGCCGCGCGCAGCGCCCGCGCCAGGCTCCTGTCGCCCGCCGCGCGGTAGCGGTCGAGGACACCATGTTCTTCCCCCGCCTGCGGCGGCAGGCGAAGTGGGTCTTCCTCCTCCTCGCGCTCGCGTTCGGGCTCGGCTTCGTCGGCTTCGGCGTCGGCGCCGGAGGGATCGGCGTCGGCGACATCTTCCGCGGCGCGGCCGACTCGGGCGTCCCCTCCATCGACGACGCCGAGCGCCGCGTCTCCGAGAACCCGCGCGACGCCCAGGCCTTCCGCGACCTCGCGACCGCCTACCAGGCACGCGGCCGGACGGACGACGCGATCGAGGCGCTGGAGAGCTACGTGGAGCTGCGGCCGCGCGACGTCGACGGCCTGCGCGAGCTCGCAGGCCTCTACCTGGCGAAGGCCGGGGAGGCGCAACAGCGTGTCCAGCTCGCCCAGGTGCGCGAGGCGTACCTCGCGCCCGGCTCGTCCGTGGCCGGGCTCGTGCAGCTCGGCGGCAGGCCGCTCGAGGCCGACCCGATCACGAGCGCGGTCAGCCAGGAGATCGAGCAGGAGCTCTCGCAGGCCTTCTCCGAGGTGCAGGAGGCCTCGTCCAAGGCGGTCGGCGCCTACCGGCGCATCGCGGACGCCTCGCCGCGCGACCCGAACGTCCAGCTCGAGCTCGCGCAGGCCGCCGAGAGCGCCGGCGACACGGCGACCGCGATCGAGGCGTACGAGCGGTTCCTCGAGCTCGCGCCCGACGACCCGACCGCGCCCGAGGTCCGCCGGCTCCTCAAGCAGCTGCGCGCGCAGTCCACGGGTTAGACTCGCCCCCCGTGAGCCGCGCCGGATCCTGGAGCGCCCTGGGCGCCGTCATGCTCGTGTTCGCGCTCACGGGCTGCGGGACCGGCGGCTACACGAGCGAGGGCAGCCAGGGCTCGGGGAAGCAGCTCTTCACGCAGCGCTGCGGGTCGTGCCACGCGCTCGCCGACGCGGGCACGGCGGGAACCATCGGCCCCAACCTCGACGACGCCTTCGCGCAGGCGCGCGCGGACGGGATGACGAGCGAGACGTTCACGCAGGTCGTGGCGGGGCAGATCCGCTTCCCGATCACCGACCCGTCCACCGACCAGGCGGGGATGCCGGGCGTGGACGAGACGCTGCCGGAGTGCGGCGACGTCGAGGAGGGCGCCTTCTGCGTGGAGGACCAGGACCAGGCGGTGCGGGACGTCGCGGTCTACGTGGGCGCGGTCGCCGGCACGGGCGCGCCGGCCCAGCCGCCGCCCGGCCAGGCCGCGGACGGCAAGACGCTCTTCACCGCCAACTGCGCGGGCTGCCACACGCTGGCGGACGCGGGCACGAGCGGGACGGTCGGGCCGAACCTGGACGAGTCGCGCCCGTCGCGGGCCCTCGTCGTCGACCGCGTGACGAACGGGCGCGGCGCCATGCCGGCGTTCGAGGACACGCTCGACCGCCGGCAGATCGAGGCGGTCGCAGACTACGTCGCCTCGGTCGCGGGGAAGTAAGGGCTAGGACGGCCGCGCGCCGTCCCCGGCCTCGGCCTCGAGGTCGACCACCACGTGCGTGACCGGCACGTCGTAGCGGTCGCGCACGGCGCCCACGACGCCGCGCTCGAGCCAGTTCGACCGGCCCTCCGGGTGCGTGGAGATGACCACCTCGTCCGGGTGGAAGAGACGGAGGGCGTCCTCGATGGCCACGAGCGGGTCCACGTCGCCGACCTGGCCGCGCGCCTCGATTCCGACCGCCGCGAGCCGCTCGAGCGTCGCGTCGAGGCGCCGCTGCGCCTCGGCTCGGGCCGGGTCCTCGTCCGAGGTCCACGTCCGCAGCCGCGAGTTGAGGGCGGGGCAGACGACGAGGAACTCCGTCCTGTGGGCGAGCGCCATCGTGCCCATGGCGCTCAGGAGCTCCTCGCCGCCGACGGTCTCGTTCGCGACCACGAGCACCCGGCGCACGTCCGGCGGGCCGACGTGGTCCACGCGCGCGGGAGGTGGCTGCGGGCCGCGCTGGCGCAGGTACGCCCAGACCGCGGCGCCCGTGAGCGCGAGGAAGACGACGAAGCCGAGCCAGGGATCGATCCAGGACGCGACCACGATCAGCGCGAAGGCGCCGATCGTGATCAGCAGGAAGCGGAACGCTGCCGCCTCGCTGCGGAACGGGCTCTCCACGGCGCGTCAGATGAGGTAGATCGTCGCGTACACGACGATCCACATTACGTCCACGAAGTGCCAGTAGATGCCCGGCAGCTCGACGCCGTGGTGGTGCTCGGGGGAGAAGTGGCCGCGGAAGCCGCGGACGATCACCATCAGGAGCAGCGACAGGCCGACGAAGACGTGGGCACCGTGCAGGCCCGTGAGGCCGAAGAAGACGGAGGCGAACGCGCCGTCGCCGGTGTTGAAGCCGACGTGGATGTACTCGACGACCTGGGTGAGCAGGAAGGCGAGGCCCATCAGGAACGTCAGCACCATCCCGGCCAGGAACGCCGGCCGGTTGCCGCGCTTGATGGACTGGAGCGCCCAGTGCATGGTGAAGCTCGAGGTGACGAGGATGGCCGTGTTCACGCCGGCCACGAAGACCGGGAAGTGGAAGGGCTCGGGCGGCCACTCGGCCGGCGCGTCGGGGTTGACCACGCGCACGAAGAAGTACGCGGTGAAGAAGGACCCGAAGAGCATCGCCTCCGAAGCGATGAAGAGGAGCATCCCGAGCACGCGCGCGTCCACGCGCGAGCTGACGTTGGCGATCGGCGGCCCGTGGTGCTCGTGCACCGCCTCGGCGTGCGCGCTCACGAGGCCGTCCCCGCTTCCACCGGCGCCTCCTCGAAGACGACGTGCTCGACGGGGAGCCCGCTCTCCGAGCGCAGGCGGCCGACGAGGTCGCGGCGCAGCCAGCCCGAGCGCTCGCCGGGGAACGTGGAGACGATGATCTCGTCCGTCCGCTCGTCCTCGATCGCCTGCATGGCGGCCGTGAAGGGGTCGGGATGGGCGATCTGCCCGTGGACGTCGATCCCCTCCGCCCGCAGGATGGAGAGCGCTGCGCGCAGGCGGTGCTCGGCCTCCACGTGCTTGCCGCGCGCAGGGTCGCTCTGCGGGCAGACGATGAGGAAGCTGGCGGGGCCCTCGCGGTGGCGCGCCCGGATGCGGTCGAGCAGGTGCTGGCCGAGCACGGTCTCGTTCGCGACCACGAGCACGTTCGCGCTCTCGCGGGAGGCGGTCTCGCTGACCACGTGCTCGACCGGGCGCCCGCCCGCGGCCTTGCGGATCTCCTCGACCAGGTCCTTGCGCAGCCAGCCCGACTTCGTCTCCGGGTGGGTGGAGACCACGATCTCGTCCACGTGCTCGGAGGCCAGGATGTCCTTCACGGCTGCGAGCGGCCCGTCGTCGAAGACGCCGCCGTGGGCGGCGATGCCGGCCTCCCGGAGCGCCTGCAGCGTCCGCTCGAGCCGGCGCCCGGCGGCCGCCCGCCGCGAGTCCCGGTAGACGACGTAGCCCTGCCGCGGGGGCGAGACGGGCGCGACCACGACGACGCGGACGGGGCCCGCCTCGGCGCGCCGGCGCACGGCCTCCACGAGCTCCGCGCCCACGAGCGTCTCGTTCGCGACCACGAGGACCACACGCTCGTCGCTCACGCGTGCACCTCCTCGACCTGCTTCGCCGGAGCGAGGACGGCGTGGCGCGCGCCCGGGACGCCGTACTCGTACGGGCCGGCCACGACCTGCGGGATCTCGTCAAAGTTGAAGATCGGTGGCGGCGAGGAGACCTGCCACTCGAGGGTCTGCGCGCGCCACGGGTTGCCGCCCGCGACCGGCCCGCGCACCCAGCTCAGGACGATGTTGTAGGCGAAGACGACGAACGACGCGCCGAGCACGAAGGAGCCGAGCGTGATCACGAAGTTCAGGTCGCCGAACGCCTCGTCGTAGTCGAAGACGCGCCGCGGCATCCCGCGCAGGCCCACGTAGTGCATGGGGAAGAAGGTCACGTTGAAGCTCACGAACGTGAGCCAGAAGTGCCAGCGCCCGAGCCGCTCGTCGTACATGCGGCCGGTCATCTTCGGGAACCAGTAGTAGACGCCGGCGAAGATCGTGAACACGGACCCGCCGAAGAGCACGTAGTGGATGTGCGCGACCACGAAGTACGTGTCCGAGGCGTGGATGTCGATCGGGACCGAGCCGAGGTAGATCCCGGACAGCCCCCCGATCACGAACATGGTCACGAAGCCGAGCGCGAACAGCATCGGCGTCGTCAGGTGGATGCGCCCGCGCCAGAGCGTGGCCGTCCAGGAGAAGACCTTGATCCCGGTGGGCACCGCGATCAGGAGCGTGGTCACCATCATGGGCACGCGCAGCCAGTCGGCCATCCCGGCGACGAACATGTGGTGCGCCCACACGGAGAAGCCGAGCACGAGGATGCCGACGAGCGAGAGCGCCATCAGCCGGTAGCCGAAGATCGGCTTGCGGGCCATGGCCGAGATGACCTCGGAGACGATCCCGAAGCCGGGCAGCATCATGATGTAGACGGCCGGGTGGCTGTAGAACCAGAAGATGTGCTGGTAGCCGAGCACGTAGCCGCCGCTCTCCGGGACGAAGAAGCTCGTGTGCATGATCCGGTCGAACATGACGAAGAACTGCGAGCCGGCGATGAACGGGGTCGCGATGACGACGAGCAGCGAGGTGGTGAAGTTCGCCCACACGAGCAGCGGCATGCGCCAGAAGGTCATGCCCGGCGCACGCATGGTGATGATCGTGACCAGGAAGTTGAGGGCGGTCATGATGCTCGAGGCACCCGCCCACTGGACGCCCATGTTGAAGAACGTCTGCCCGAGCGGCTGGCCCTCGGCGAGCGGCGCGTAGCCCGTCCAGCCGGCGCCGAACGAGCCGCCGGGGGCGATGAAGCTGGCCACGAACATGATCCCGGCGATCGGGAGCAGCCAGAACGAGAGCGCGTTCAGGCGCGGGAAGGCCATGTCCGGCGCGCCCAGCATGAGCGGCACCACGAAGTTCGCGATCCCGGCGAAGGCCGGGATGATGAAGAGGAAGATCATGAGCGTGGCGTGCGCGGAGACGAGGCCGTTGAAGGTCTGCGAGTCCACGAACTGGAGCCCGGGCTCCGCGAGCTCGGCGCGGAAGAACATGGCCATGAGCCCGCCC
>DATLYU010000172.1:0-2139 GCA_035574435.1 Gaiellaceae bacterium
GCGGGCTACGCCGTCATCGACGGCTCGGTCGCGCTGCTCGCCCCGCTCCTGCGGCGCGCGCTGCGGCTCGTGCCCTCACCCTCGCCCGCGGGTCAGCGGGCGGGCTTGTAGGCCTTCACGGTCGCGCCCTGGGCGCCGTAGGCGAGCGCCTTCCGCCGCGTGTCCTCGAATGCCGAGCGCAGGTACGTGTTGACGAGGTTCCCGTGCTCGATCCGCTCGAACCCGTGCCTCTGCAGTATCGCGCCGTACTCTGCGTCCAGCAGAGCGCCGGCGATTCAGCCGGTCCAGAGGTCGATGTTGCGGCGGCCCTCGTCCGAGACCGGCTTCTGGATCGTGACGTCGGCGATCTGGATCCGCCCGCCGGGGACGAGGACGCGGTGGATCTCCGAGAAGACCGCGTCCTTGTCCGGGATCAGGTCGATGACGCCGTTCGAGACCACGACGTCGAAGCTCGCGTCGGGGAAGGGCAGCGCCTCCGCCTCCCCCTCGACGAAGGTCACGTGCCCGAGGCCGAGCTCGGCCGCCCCCGCGCGGGCCTTCGCGAGCATCTCCGGGGTCATGTCGATGCCCGTGACCGAGCCCTCCGGCCCGACCATGAGCGCGGCGACGAGCGAGTCCGTCCCCGCTCCCGAGCCGACGTCGAGGACGCGCTCGCCGGGCTGCAGGCGCCCGAGCGAGAAGGGGTTGGCGACGCCTGCGAACGACTCGGCCACGGCGTCGGGAACGAGGGCCAGCTCGGGCGGGTAGCCGAGGTCCTCGGCCCACGCGCGCCCGGTCGGGAAGACGAAGTCGCGCTCGGGCTCCTGCGAGACCGTCGCATACGTCTTGCGGATCTCGGACTTGAGGAGACCGACGTCCAGCCCGAGCGCCTCCGGGAGCGCGGCCTCGCCGGCCGCGCTCTCCCGTGCCTGCGACCGCGAGGCGCTCAGCGCCGTGCCTCCAGGAGCCCCTTGCCGGCGAGAACCGCGCCGACGACGAAGATCGCGGTGGCGAGGTAGATGAGGCCGAGGTGGCCGATGGTGTCGAAGCCGTACGGGTAGTGGGCGGGCAGGGCGACCGCGAGCCCCAGGACCGGCGCCGCCACGGCGCCCACCCACGCCCACGCGTGGCCGCGACGCACGCCGAACCAGGTGAGGAAGACGACGGCCAGGCCGGTCGCGGCGATGAAGCCGGAGACGGCGATGTGCAGGTGGCTGACGTAGTCGTAGAGCGACGGGCTGAACGACTGGATCTGCTCCTTGCCCACGCTCACCTGGTCGGGGCCGATGCCGAGCTCGAGGAAGCTGTCCGTGAAGTTGCGGACGAAGAAGATGACCGCGTAGCCGATGAAGGCCACGGCGCCCAGCGTCATCAGGCCCGTTCCGGTCCTGAGAGCGGACGACGCGCGCTCGAACGACGACTCGTTGCTGGCGATGGTGCTCATGTGCGCTCCTTCCTCCCGAATCGCTGCTACCTGATAGGACGCACGCGCCGCGCGTCCTATTGCACGTGCAATAACTTCGCGTGCGCGAGCGTCTCTGCGAGGGAGCGGACTTGTGCACGACGGCCTATCCACCAGCGAGCGCGAGCTCGCCGAGCGCTTCCGGGCTCTGGCCGAGCGCGAGCTGCCCCGCCTCTACGCCCTCGCGCGTCGGCTCGTCCCCGAGGAGGCCGAGGACCTCGTGCAGGAGACGCTCCTGCGTGCCTACCGCTCCTTCGCACGCCTGGAGAGCGACGAGGCCGCCCGCACGTGGCTCACGCGCATCCTCGTCAACTGCTGCCGCGACCACTGGCGCGCCCGCGGCCGGCGGGTGGAGGAGATCGAGCTCGACGAGGCGGACGAGTTCTCCCTCTTCCGGAAGATCGCGGACGAGGACCCCTTCCCGTACTCCGACTCCGTGCACCTCGACTTCCTGCAGCAGTTCGGCACGGACGACGTCCGCGCGGTGCTGGCGGGCCTCCCCGAGCTCTACCGCGTCCCGCTCGTCCTCGTGCACATGGCGGGCTACCACGTGAAGGAGGTCGCCCACGTGCTCGAGGTCCCGCTGGGCACGATGCTCGCGCGCCTGCATCGCGGGCGGAAGCTGTTCGAGCGCGAGCTCTGGCGCTACGCGGAGGAGAACGGCCTCCTGAAGGCGGGAGGCCGGGCGTGATCACCTG
>DATLYU010000173.1:0-12640 GCA_035574435.1 Gaiellaceae bacterium
TGGGTCGGGCGCCCGGCGAAGCTCGGCGCGTCGATCCACACCACCGAGACGAGCCGGCGGGCGTTGACCGCGACGAGCGCCTCGACCGCGGCCGGCTCGAGCAGGCAGGTGACGGCCACGAGCTCCCCGGCCGCCTCCCCCACGCGCGCGTGCCGCAGCCAGCCGGCGAGCGGCTGCAGCGCGTCCGGCTCGGCCGCCGCCAGCACCGCGAGCGCCCCCTGGACGCCCTGGACATGTCCGGGGGTCTGTCCCCCGGACATGTGACTCCCAGACATGTCCTGCCCGGGGCGCACCCGCAGGACGGCGGCGGAGCGACCCGTGGTGGCGAGCTGCGCCGAGCGGCCGCGCGCGACGTAGGCCTGCACGAGCGAGCCCGCCGCCCGGGCTGCGGCGTCGAAGCTCGAGTCGGGCGGCGTGCCTACGGCGCCGGCGGGATCGCAGTCGAGCACGACGAGAGCTGCGTCCCGCGGAGTGTCCTCGAGCTCCTTGACCATGAGCCGGCCGCGGCGGGCGGTCGTAGGCCAGTGCACGCGCCGCAGGGACTCCCCCTGCTCGTACTCGCGCACCGAGTGGAGGTCGAAGCCGGCGGGCCGGCGCAGGAGCAGACGCCGCCCGTTCGCGCCCAGGCGGCCCGCATCGCTGAAGAGCCCCTCGAGCTCGACGAGGCGCGGGTGGACGAGCACGGCCGTCGGCCTCGTGTCCGCGGGAACGGCCACCGCCGCGAGCCCCAGATGGTCGGCGAGCACGGCACGCACGTCGGCGACGTCGTAGGCCCCGCGCGGCAGGCGACCGAGCTCCACAGCTCCCGTGCCCGCCCGCCCGCGCCCGCGCAGCCGGCACTCGAAGCGCCCGAGACGGCCGAGGCTCCCCTCGAGCGCCCACCAGCCCACGGGCGTCCAGGAGCGGCGCCGCGCCTCGACCTGCAGGCGCACGCGGTCGCCCTCCACGGCCGGCGACGGGTCGGCCCGCACGACCGCGCTCACCGGGCCGCGCGCGAGACCGGCCCATGCACGCGCCAGCCCCGCGGCGAGGAGCAGACCCACTCCCGCGACGCCGAGCGGGCGGGAGCCGAAGGCGAGGGCGGCGACGGTCACGGCCGCGCCGAGCGCGAGCGTGCCCGCGGACCTCATACCGGCACCGGCGTGTGCTCGACCGCCTCCCGCACGGCCTCCGCTCCGGTCAGGCCGCGGGCACGCGCCTCGGGCGCGAGGATGACGCGGTGGGAGAGCACGGGCACGGCCACGGCCTGCACGTCCTCCGGAAGCACGTACTCGCGCCCCGCAGCCACAGCACGCGCCTTGGCCATGCGCAGGAGCGCGATGCCGGCGCGCGGGCTCGCCCCCAGGGCGAGCAGCGTGTTCCCGCGCGTGTGGCGGAGGACGCCCACGACGTAGCGGCCGATGCTCTCCTCCACGTAGACGGCGCGCGCCGCGGCGATCGCGGCGAGAACGTCGCGCGCGTCCGCGACCGGCTGCAGCCGCTCGTGCGGCGGGGAGGTGGTCTGCTCGGCGAGCATGCGCGCCTCCTCGGCGAGCGGCGGGTAGCCGAGCGAGAGCCGTGCGGTGAAGCGGTCGAGCTGCGCCTCGGGCAGCGGGTAGGTGCCCTCGTACTCGATCGGGTTCTGGGTCGCGAGCACGAGGAACGGGCGCTCGAGGCGGTACGTGACCCCGTCGATCGTCACCTGCGTCTCCTGCATGGCCTCGAGCAGGGCAGCCTGGGTCTTGGGGGAGGCCCGGTTGATCTCGTCCACGAGCAGGACGTTCGCGAAGACCGGCCCCGGCCGGAACTCGAACTCGTTCGTGCGCTGGTTGAAGACGTTGACGCCGGTGACGTCGGTGGGCAGCAGGTCGGGCGTGAACTGCAGCCGGGAGAAGGAGAGATCGAGCGAGCGCGCGAGCGATTTCGCGAGCACGGTCTTCCCCACGCCCGGGAAGTCCTCGATGATCAGGTGCCCCTCGGCCAGGAGGCCGAGCACGCAGAGCTCGAGCGTCTCGCGGGGGGCGTGCACGGCGAGCTCCAGGTTCTCGACGACGCGCGCGGCGACGTCGGCCGCGGACGAGCTGGGAGCGGCCTGCGAGGCGGGTGTCCCGTCGCTCATCCCGACGAGAGTAGCCGCTCGATCTCGTCCAGAACCGCCGCCGCCACGAGCCGTTTCGGCCCCTTCGGGACGGGACGCTCGCCCGCTGCGGAGACGAGCACGACCTCGTTCTCCTCGACGTCGAAGCCGACGTCCGCGCGGCTCACGTCGTTGAAGACGAGCAGGTCGGCGTTCTTGGCCCGGCGCTTCCCACGCGCGCGTTCGAGGCCGTCCGGCGCGGTCTCGGCCGCGAAGCCGACCAGCACCTGCCCGTTGCGGCGGGTCGCGCCCAGCGCGGCCAGCACGTCCGCCGTGGGCACGAGCTCGACCGTCCACGCGGCTCCGTCCTTCGGGCGCTTGCCAGCCTCCGCGGCGCCGGGCCGGTAGTCGGCGACGGCCGCCGCCATCACGATCACGTCCGCGTCCGCGCGCGCGAGCGCCTCGCGCTCGAGGTCGGCCGCGGTCGGCGTTGCCACCACCTCCACGCCGGGCGGCGCGGGGACGGCCAGGTTCGCGGCGAGCAGCGTCACCTGCGCGCCGCGCCGGCGGGCCTCCTCCGCGAGCGCCACGCCCATGCGGCCCGAGGAGCGGTTGCCCAGGAAGCGGACGGCGTCGAGCGGCTCGCGGGTGCCGCCCGCCGAGACGACCACCCGCCGGCCGCGGAGAGCGCTCTCGGCAGGGGCGAGCAGCGCCTCGACCCGCGCTGCGATCTCCTCGGGCTCGGCCATGCGGCCCATGCCCTCCTCGCCCTCCGCCAGCTCGCCCACGACCGGGCCTACGAGCTCGACGCCCCGCTCGCGCAGGACGGCGACGTTCGCCTGCGTGGCCGGGTGCTCCCACATGCGCACGTTCATGGCCGGGGCGACGAGGAGGGGCCCGCGGTGCGCGAGCACGGCCTCGGTGAGGACGTCGTCCGCGAGCCCGTGGGCGAGACGGGCGAGCGTGTTCGCGGTCAGGGGAGCGATCACGACGAGATCGGCGGGCTCGAGGTGCGGGTACGGGGTCGCCGGCCGGGGCCGCCGGGCGAGGGCGTGGAACGTCTCCGCGGCGACGAAGCGCTCCGCGGCCGCGGTGAGGACGGGATCCACCTCGTGCCCGGCCCGCACGAGCAGCCGGACGAGCGTGCACGCCTTGTAGGCCGCGATCCCCCCGGTGACGCCGAGCAGGATGCGCGCCATGGCTCGCGGGGCTACGTCTGCGGGTAGCGGAAGGTGAGCTTGCCGCTCGCGATCTCTTCCATCGCCATCGTCAGGTAGTTCTTCGAGCGCGACTCGACGAGCGGCGGCGGCGCTTCCTCGAAGCCCATGCCCTCTCCGAGCTGGTGGTGGTAGTTGTTGATCTGGCGCGCGCGCTTGGCCGCCACGATGACCAGCGCGTAGCGCGAGTGGTCGACCTTGTCCAGCAGCGTGTCGAGGCGGGGATGGATCATGGCCGGCTCATGGTAGCTGCGAACGCCAGCTCGCACTCCACGAGCGCGGTCAGCGCCCCGGTCGCGCGCTCCAGGTCGTCGTTGCGCACCATGTAGCGGAAGCGGTGCGCCTGGCCGAGCTGAGCACGCGCGAGGGCGATCCGGTCCTCGATCTCGCCCGTGCTCTCCGTCGCTCGCTCGCGCAATCGGCGCTCGAGCTCCGGCACCTCCGCGGCGATGAAGATGGTCACGCTGCCCTGCACCTGCTCCTGCACCGCGAGCGCGCCCTCGAGCTCGAGCTCGAGCACGCACACGCGCCCCTCGTCCGCGATGCGCGTCATCTCCGAGCGCAGCGTCCCGTAGCGCCGCCCGGAGACGTACGAGACATGCTCCAGGAACGCTCCCGCCTGCACGCGGCGCGTGAACTCCTCGTCGCTCAGGAACCAGTACTCGCGCCCGTCCTCCTCTCCGCGCCGGCGCGGCCTCGTGGTCGCGGACACCGCCACCTCGAGCTCGGGCAGCCGCTCGAGCAGGCCGCGGATGAGCGTCCCCTTCCCGGCGCCCGACGGGCCGGTGACGACGAAGACCGGCCGCCGCGGCACGGCGCGGGCTAGGCGCGGTGGTTGAACAGCTCGACGAGCTCGGCGCGCTGCCGGTCCGAGAGGCCGCCGACCGTCTTCGACTGGCTGATGCGGCACTGGTTCAGCAGCCGCGCCGCCTTCACCCGCCCGAACTTCGGCACCGCCATGAGCATGTCGAAGACCTTCGCCGTGGAGACCCACTCGGGTGGCTGGAGCAGGATGGACTCGATCTGCACCCGCCCGGCTTTCAGGTCCCGCTTGAGCTGCGCGCGCCGCACGCGGACGTCGTTCGCCCGCTGGAGGGCTTCCATCCGCTGGTCGAGAGAGCGCGCGGGCGTCTGCGTAGGAGTCTTCGACGCAACCATGAGCCGCACGAGTCTAGCAAGACTCCTCTCGCGGTCAAGCGGAAACGTTTTGCCGTATTTGCAGGGGTTTTTGTGTTGTCCGAGAGGGCGACAGGCCGACTCGCGCCGCCTCCTCGGCCACCAGCTCGGCCCGGACGCGGCCGGCGGCGCCCGGGTCGGCGAAGAGCGCGGTCCCCAGCGCGACCGCGCTCGCTCCGGCCTCCACGAAGTCGCGGGCGTCCCGTCCGGACGCGATCCCGCCCATCCCCACGATCGGCAGGTCGACCGCTCGCGCGCACGTCCACACGCAGGCGAGGGCGATCGGACGCAGTCCCGGGCCGGAGTAACCGCCGGTCCCGCGCGCGAGCAGCGGAGCCCCGGAGGCGTCGAGCGCGAGCCCGCGGATCGTGTTGACGAGCGAGAGCCCGTCCGCGCCCGCGTCTGCCACGGCGCGCGCGGTCTCCGCCACGTCCCAGGCCGCCGGGGAGAGCTTCGCGTACAGGGGCTTCCGCGTCCGCGCCCGCGCCGCGCCCACTATCGCCGCCGCCGTGTCCGCGGCCTCCTCCACGTTCGGGCAGGAGAGGTTCAGCTCGATCGTCGAGATGCCGGCGCACTCGTCGAGCCGCTCGCAGAGGGCCGCGTAGTCCGCCGCGGAGAAACCGCCCACCGACACCCAGAGCGGCACGCCGAGCTCCTCGAGGCGCGGCAGGACGTCGGCGACGAAGCCCTCGAGGCCCGGGTTCTGGAGGCCGATCGAGTTCAGCATCCCGCTCTCCGTCTCCGCGATCCGGGGCGGCGGGTTCCCCTGGCGCGGGAGCGGTGTCAGCGTCTTGGTGACGAACGCATCCAGGCTGCGCGCGACACCCGGGGCGAGCAGGGCGTCGAGGCAGCCCGACGCGTTGAGGATGGGGACGCTCACGCCGCGCCTCCCAGGACCGGGCCCTCGACGCACAGCCGCCGGTAGCCGTCCCCCGTTTCCACGACGCACCCGAAGCAGGCCCCGTACCCGCACGCCATCGGCGCCTCCCAGGCGAGCTGCGCGTCCGGAGCGCGCTCGCGGAGGGCGTGCAGCATCGGCTCGGGCCCGCAGGCGAGCACGTCTCCCGGGTCGTCGGGCAGCACGTCGGTGACGAGGACGGGCTCGACGACCACGCGCGCGCCGGGGAGCAGGGCGGCCGCCTCGGCGTGGCGGTCGCTCCGGAACCCGAGCACGGCCGCCGGCCCGCCCAGAGCCTGGGAGAGGTACGGGAGCGGCGCGATCCCGATTCCCCCGCCGACGAGCAGCGGCCGCTCCACGTCCAGGTCGAAGCCGTTCCCGAGCGGGCCGAGCACGTGCAGCGTCGCACCGGGGCGGAGCGCGCAGAGCGCCCGCGTGCCTGGGCCGACAGGGTGGATCAGGAAGGCGAGCTCCCCGGGCGGAGCGAGGCAGAGGCTCATCGGCCGTGGGAGCACGCGACCGGGGGCCTCGAGCATGAAGAACTGCCCGGGGATGCCCGGCTCGAGCGGGCCGCGCTCGAGCCGCAACAGCGTGTACGGGCCGACCGCCTCGGCGCCGAGCACGGCCAGCGCCGCCCGGCGGGCGGTCCGGCCGGCGAGCGCGAACGTGGCCGCGGCGCTCACGCGCCGATCCCGATCCGCTCCTGGAGGGAGAGAGCCGCCTCCGTGCGAGCGTTCGCGATCGCGTGCACGGCGGCGGCGGCGCCGGAGAGCGTGGTTACGCACGGCACCCGGGCGACGAGCGCCGCCTCGCGGATGAGATAGCCGTCCGCGCGCGCGCCGCGCCCGTGGGGCGTGTTCACGATCAGGTCGCAGCGCCCCCGCCGCACGAGGTCCACGACCGTGTCCTCGCCTGCGGCTGCGTCCGCCACCTTCGCGACCTCGTCCACCTCGAGACCCGCGGCGCGGAGCGTGCGCGCCGTCCCCTCCGTGGCCACGAGCCCGAAGCCGAGCCCGGCGAGGGCGGCGGCGATCGGCACGCACGCCGGCTTGTCCTCGTCGCGGACGGAGAGGAACGCGGTGCCCGAGGTGGGGAGCGGCCGGCCGGCCGCCCGCTCGGCCTTCGCGAGCGCGGTCGGAAGGTCGCTCGCGCTCGCCATCACCTCCCCCGTCGAGCGCATCTCCGGGCCGAGCACCGGGTCGGCGCCCGGGAAGCGCGCGAACGGGAGCACCGCCGCCTTCACGCTCACCTGCGCCGGCCGGGGCTCCGGCAGGGCGAGCTCGCGCAGCGTGGCGCCGGCGGCCAGGCGGCAGGCCGCGTCCACGAGGTTGATGCCGATGGCCTTGCTGGCGAACGGGACCGTGCGTGACGCGCGCGGGTTCGCCTCGAGCACGTAGACGGCCCCGTCGGCGAGCGCGAGCTGCACGTTGAGCAGGCCGACCACGCCGAGCGCGGGGCCGAGCCGCCGCACGACGTGCTCCACCTCGAGCGCCGCCGCCAGGGTGAGCGAGGGCGCCGGCAGGACGCAGGCGGAGTCGCCGGAGTGGACGCCGGCCTCCTCCACGTGCTGCATGACGGCGGCGATGTACACGTCCTCGCCGTCGCAGAGCGCGTCCACGTCGAGCTCGATCGCGTGCTCGACGAAGCGGTCGAGGAGCACCGGCCCGTCCACCGCGGCCATTGCCTGGTCGAGCTGGCCCTCGTCGTAGCAGATGCGCATCGCGCGCCCCCCGAGCACATAGGAGGGGCGCACCAGCACGGGGTAGCCGATCTCGGCCGCGGCCGCCTGCGCCTCGGCCGCGCCGGACACGATCGCCCAGGGCGGGCAGCGCACGCCGAGTTCGTGGGCGAGCGTGCCGAAGCGCTCGCGGTCCTCGGCCAGGTCGATGGCCGCGTGCGGGGTGCCCAGGATGCGGTAGCCCGCCTCCTCGAGCGCGCGCGCCAGGCGCAGCGGCGTCTGACCGCCGAACTGGGTGACGACCCCCACCGGGCGCTCGTGGTCGCACACGGCGAGCACCTGCTCCGGCGTCAGCGGCTCGAAGTACAGCCGGTCGGAGGTGTCGTAGTCCGTGGAGACGGTCTCCGGGTTGCAGTTCACCATCACCGCCTCGTACCCGAGCTCGCGGAACGTCTGGGCGGCGTGCACGCAGCAGTAGTCGAACTCGATCCCCTGCCCGATCCGGTTCGGCCCGGAGCCGAGGATGACCACGCGTGGGCGCGCGCCCTCCCCCGGACCCGCCTCGGCCGCCTCCCCCCAGGTCGAGTACAGGTAGTTCGAGCCCGCCTCCACCTCGCCCGCGCACGAGTCCACCCGGCGGTACACGGGCCGGATCCCGGCCGCGTGCCGCCGTCCGCGCACCTCCACCGGGTCGAGGCCCCACGCGGCCGCGATCGCCTCGTCCGACCAGCCGGCACGCTTGGCGCGCGCGAGGTCGCCGGAGGCGAGCTCCTCCCGCGCCTGCGCGATCTGCTCCCGGAACCAGGGATGCAGGCCCGCAGGCAGGTCCTCGTCCTGCAGGCTCGCCCAGGGCGTGGGCGCGCCGGCGTCCAGCTCCCGGGAGGCGAACGCCTTCAACAACGCCTCGCTGAACGTGCGCCCGATCCCCATCGCCTCCCCCACCGACTTCATCTGCGTGCCCAGCGTGCGGTCCGCGCCCGGGAACTTCTCGAACGCGAAGCGCGGGAACTTCACCACCACGTAGTCGAGCGTCGGCTCGAAGCTGGCCGGCGTCGTCCGGGTCAGGTCGTTCGGGATCTCGTCCAGCGTGTACCCGACCGCCAGCTTCGCCGCCACCTTCGCGATCGGGTATCCCGTCGCCTTGGACGCGAGCGCCGAGGAGCGCGACACGCGCGGGTTCATCTCGATCACCCGCACCTCGCCCGTCTCGCGGCTGCGCGCGAACTGGATGTTCGAGCCGCCCGTCTCCACCCCCACCGCCCTGATCACCGCCGCGGCCGCGTCGCGCAGCTCCTGGTAGGCCTCATCCGGAAGCGTCATCTGCGGCGCGACCGTCACCGAGTCGCCCGTGTGCACGCCCATCGGGTCGAGGTTCTCGATCGAGCACACGACCACCACGTTGTCCGCCCGGTCGCGGATCACCTCCAGCTCGAACTCGTCCCAGCCCCGCACCGACTCCTCGACGAGCACCTGCCCGATCGGCGACTCGGCGAGCCCCCGCTCCACCTGCCGGCGCAGCGCCTCCTCGTCCTCGGCGAAGCCGCCCCCGTGCCCGCCGAGCGTGAACGCCGGCCGTACGACGGCGGGAAGCGAGACCCCCGCGAGCTCGGCGAGCGAGGTGACGACCCGGGAGGCGGGGACGCGCAGGCCGCAGCGGCGGACCGTCTCCCGGAAGAGCTCCCGGTCCTCCGCACGCCGGATCGCCTCCACGCTCGCCCCGATCAGCTCCACCCCCAGGTCGTCGAGCACGCCGGCGGCGGCGAGCTCCACCCCCAGGTTGAGCGCCGTCTGCCCGCCCAGCGTGGGCAGGAGCGCGTCCGGGCGCTCCCGCTCGAGCACGGAGGCGACCCCCTCCAGGTCGAGCGGCTCCAGGTACGTGCGGTCGGCGAAGCCCGGGTCGGTCATGATCGTCGCCGGGTTGGAGTTGACGACGATCGTCCGGTACCCGTCCTCGCGCAGCACCTTCAGCGCCTGGCAGCCCGCGTAGTCGAACTCGCAGGCCTGCCCGATGACGATCGGGCCGGAGCCGATGACGCAGATCGTCTCCAGGTCGCGGCGCGCGGGCATCAGGCCGCGAGCTCCTCCACCCAGCGCTCGAGCAGCGGCCAGGCGTCGTGCGGGCCCGGCCCCGCCTCCGGGTGGAACTGGACGGAGCGGGCGCGCAGCTCCGGGAACGCGAACCCCTCCACCGTCCCGTCGTACAGGGAGACGTGCGTCGCCTCCTCGGCGTCGCTCGGCGCGACCGCGAAGCCGTGGTTCTGGCTCGTCACGAGCACCCGCCCCGTCCGCCGCTCGAGCACCGGGTGGTTCGCCCCCCGGTGCCCGAAGGGGAGCTTGAAGGTGCGGTGGCCGGTGGCGAGGCCGAGCAGCTGGTGGCCGAGGCAGATCCCGAGCAGCGGCACGCGGCCGAGCAGGCCGCGCACCGTCTCCGTCTCCGCGCGCAGCGGCTCCGGGTCGCCGGGGCCGTTGGAGAGGACGACCCCGTCGAAGGCGGCGAGCTCGTCCGCCTGCGCCGTGTGCGGGAAGACCGTGACCGCGGCGCCGCAGGCCGCCAGGCGGCGCAGGATCGAGCGCTTCACCCCGTAGTCGACGACCGCGACCCGGGGCGAGCCCTCCGCTCGGAAGACGTACGGCTCGCGGGTCGAGACCCGGGCGACGAGCGCCTGCCCCTCCATGGGCGGCTCCGCGCGCACCCGGGCGAGCGCCTCCTCGACGGGGAGCGCCCGCTCGTCCGCGACCGCGGCGGCGCGCATCGCCCCGCCCTCCCGCAGGCGCAGCACGAGCGAGCGCGTGTCCAGCCCGTCCAGCCCGACGAGCCCGTGCGCCCGCAGCCAGGCGGTCCACTCGCTCCCGCCCGCCTCCCGCATCAGCGCCGCCAGCGCATGCGGCCGGTCCGACTCGGCGCGCTCCTCCCGGACGCCGTAGTTGCCGACCATGGGCGCGGTGAAGCAGACGAGCTGCCCCACGTAGCTCGGGTCGGTCACCGTCTCCTGGTAGCCCGTCATCGCCGTGGTGAACACGGCCTCGCCGACGGCGGCGCCCTCCGCCCCCACGGAGCGGCCACGGAAGAGCGTCCCGTCCTCGAGCAGCAGGTAGCCGCTCAGAGGGCGAACACCTCCCGCCCGTCGGCGACCGTGCGCACGACCCGCCCGCGCAGCCGCGCCCCGAGCAGCCACGAGTTCGCCGAGCGGGAGCGGAACCCCTCCGCCCGCACCTCCCACTCGGCGTCCAGGTCGAGGACGACGAGGTTCGCGCGCGCCCCCACCTCGATCCGGGGCTCGGGCAGGCCGAGGGCGCGCGCCGGGCCGGCGGACATGCGCTCGAGCAGGGTCGCGAGCGGAAGCAGGCCGGGCAGGACGAGGTGCGTGTACAGGGCGGCGAAGGCCGTCTCCAGTCCGGTGACGCCGAAGGGCGCCTCCTCGAAGGGGGCCTCCTTCTCCTCGGGGGCGTGCGGCGCGTGGTCGGTCGCGACCGCGCCGATCACGCCCTCGCGGAGGGCGTCCACGAGCGCCGCCCGGTCCTCGGCGCTCCGGAGCGGCGGGTTCATCTTCAGGTTCGCGTCCAGGGAGCGGCAGGCCTCGTCGGTGAGGCAGAGGTGGTGCGGGGTGACCTCCGCGGTCGCGGGCACTCCCTCGGCCTGGGCGCGCCGCAGCGCCTCCACCGACTCCTTGGCGGAGAGGTGCAGCAGGTGCACGGGCCGTCCCTCGGCGCGGGCGAGGGCGAGGTCGCGCTCGACCATGACGCTCTCCGCGAGCGACGGGGCGCCGCCGACGCCGAGCTCCGCGGAGACCTCCCCTTCGTGCAGGTGGCCGCCGCGGGAGAGCGCCGGCTCCTCGCAGTGGAGCGCGAGCGGCCGCCCGGTCAGGGCGCCGTAGCGGAGCGCGCGCCGGAGGAGGCCGGCGGAGGCGACGGGCCGCCCGTCGTCGGTGAAGGCGACCGCTCCCGCGTCCGCGAGCTCGGCCATCTCCGTCAGCTCCTCCCCCCGCTGGCCGTTGCTGATCGCCGCCATGAACCCGGTCGGGACGAGCGCCTCCTCCCGGGCCCGGGCGAGCAGGCCGCGCAGGAGGTCGGCCGAGTCGAGCACGGGCTCCGTGTTCGGCATGGCCACGAGCGCGCAGTAGCCGCCGGCCGCGGCGGCGGCCGTCCCGGAGGCGATCGTCTCCTCGTCCTCGCGCCCGGGGGTGCGCAGGTGCACGTGCGGGTCGACGAAGGCGGGGGCGATGAGCAGCCGCCCGGCGGCCGCGGGCTCGAGCCGCGCCACCACCCCCTCCACCACCTCGACGCGCAGGCACTCGTCGATCCCGAGCGCCGGGTCGAGCACGCGTCCCTCGAGGACGAGCGTGTCGCCGCGGCCGTTCCGGCAGGCGAGGGTCACGCGACCACCGCCTCCCGGGGCGCCCCGCTCGCGGCGGCGGGGGCCGGGACCGCGACCAGGTCGTACAGCACGGCCATCCGCACGGCGAGGCCGGCGCGCACCTGCGCGGTCGCGAGGCAGGCGGGCGAGTCCGCGACCCGGGCGTCGATCTCCACGCCCCGGTTCATGGGGCCCGGGTGCAGGACGACCTGTCCCGGCCGCAGCCGTCCAGGCGTGATCCCGTAGCGGGCCGCGTACTCCCGGAGCGAGGGGAGGAGCGCCTCCCCCATGCGCTCGCGCTGCAGGCGCAGGCAGTAGACGGCGTCCGCGTCCGCGATCGCCTCGATCCCCCACTCGACGCGGCAGCCGAGCGACTCCAGCGAGCGGGGGACGAGCGTCGGCGGCCCGACGAGCACCGCCTCCGCCCCCATCAGGCGCAGGGCCTGCACGAGCGAGCGGGCGACGCGGGAGTGCAGGACGTCGCCCACGATCGCGACCCGGATCCCCTCCAGCCCGCCGAGCGCGCCCCGTAGGACGTGGAGGTCGAGGAGCGCCTGCGTCGGGTGCTGGTGGCGGCCGTCGCCCGCGTTGACGACGCTCGCCTCCACCCAGCGGGCGACGAGCGCGGGCGCGCCGGCGGAGGGGTGGCGGACGACGATCACGTCCGGGTCGTAGGCGGCCAGCGTCAGGGCCGTGTCCTTGAGCGACTCCCCCTTGTCCACAGACGAGCCCGAGGAGCGGAGCGAGAGGGTGTCCGCCGAGAGCCGCTTCGCCGCGAGCTCGAAGCTCGCGAGCGTGCGGGTCGAGGCCTCGTAGAAGAGGTTGACGACCGTCCGGCCGCGCAGGGCGGGGAGCTTGCGCGCCGCCGCGCCCTGGAGCGAGGCGGCGAGCGAGGCGGCCGTGTCCAGGATCCGCTCCACCTCCTCCCGGGAGAGGTCGGCGATGGAGAGCAGGTGGCGGCGGGGCGCCGCGGGCGGGAAGAGCTCAGCCACGGACGCCCTCCTCCGGCTCGGGGAGGAGCAGGATGCGGTCGATCTCGTCCACCTCCACGAGCTCGACCTGGATCCGCTCGCGGCGGGCGGTGGGCAGGTTCTTGCCCACGTAGTCGGGCCGGATCGGGAGCTCCCGATGGCCGCGGTCGACGAGCACGGCGAGCTGCACGCGTGCGGGCCGGCCGAAGTCGAGCAGGGCGTCGATCGCGGCCCGCGCCGTCCGGCCGGTGAAGAGGACGTCGTCCACGAGGACGACCGTCAGCCCCTCG
>DATLYU010000174.1:0-4748 GCA_035574435.1 Gaiellaceae bacterium
TCACCGAGTTGGCGCCGGTCGTACCCCCGGTCCCGGTCAGCGTCTCCGAGTCGACCTGGCTGCCGCCCGCGGCCGTCCCGATCTTGAGCGTCACGTTGCCCGCCGTGCCCACCCACACCTTGCGCAGCTCGACAGTGCCGCGGCGCGTGTTGGTGAAGGTGCAGACGATGTCGTCGCCGGAGGCGACGGCGACGCTGTTGCTGGCGCCGGGGGTGACGGTCGGCTCGCCGCCGTCCTTGACCCCGTTGTTGGCGGTGCCGCCGCCCGCGCCGTTGTCGTTGAAGCAGGCGAGCGCGGCGTCGTAGTCGTTGGCGTCGGTGGGCGCGTTGAAGGTCTCGCTCAGGTAGTAGGTACCCGCCGTCACCGAGTTGGCGCCGGTCGTACCCCCGGTCCCGGTCAGCGTCTCCGAGTCGACCTGGCTGCCGCCCGCGGCCGTCCCGATCTTGAGCGTCACGTTGCCCGCCGTGCCCACCCACACCTTGCGCAGCTCGACCGATCCTGTCGCAGCTCTTGCCAGGAACTTCCCGTTCTTACAGTTCGGATTACCGGTGCCGAAGCGAACGACCAAGAGGTCGTGTCCGCTCGCCGTTGATGACTGGGATCCACCTCCTCCCGAGATCGTGCATGCGACAGCAGCGGTTGAGGTGAAGCCGGACGGATTCGTTCGCCTTACGAAATATCGAGTGTTGTTGTTGAAGTAGGAACTGTTCGTAAACGAGAAGACGCCGGTGGATGGAGTGATGTCCGTCTCCAGTGGCGATCCGTCGGCGCCCGGACTCGGTTCGAAGACGCCGTCGTCGTCGACGTCGCGGAAGAGCTCCACGCTTGCACCAGAGAGACCCGCTTCGCCCGCGTCGTGAACTCCGTCACCATCTGAGTCGTTGACGACAAGGCCGCTTATCTCGTCCGCCGCTGCCGCCACATAGGGGCCGACGTAGGGGCCGCCGGAACCGACGGGATCCGCGCCCGCGGGCGTCACCGACTCGGTCGAGGTGTCGGCCACCGCCCGCGCCAGGTTCAGCCGCCCGTTGCCGGTCTGCTCGCGTGTCCCAACCGCCTCCGCGTTCCGCGCCAGCCGTCCCACGATCACCCCGTTCGAGGCGCCGGACGCCGCCTTGATGAGCGCCGCCGCGCCCGCCACGTGCGCGGCAGCGGCGGAGGTGCCCGTGATCGACGCGTAGCCGCCGCCGCGCTGCGTCGTCGCGATCGACGTCCCCGGCGCGCCGAGGAAGACCGCCTGGCCGTAGTTGCTCGAGGAGTCGAGGGCGTCGCTCTCGTCCGTGTTCGAGACCCCGATCACGCCGCGGTCGCCCGCGGGGAAGGTGACGGCCGACGACCCGTCGTTGCCCACGGCCGCGACGAGCACCGCGCCCTCGCCCCACGCGTAGTCGATCGCCTCCTGGAGGAGCTCCGAGTAGCCCGGGTTGGAGAAGGCCATGAGGATGACGTCCGCGCCCGCCTCGGCCGCGTAGACGACGCCCTCGATGATGTCCGAGTCCTGGCCTGTGCCGTCCTCGCCGAGGACGGTCACCGGCATCACCCGCACGCCCGCGTAGGCGACGCCCGCCACCCCGGCGCCGTTGCCCGTCTCGGCGGCGACGATGCCCGCCATCGCGGTGCCGTGGCCGTTCGGGTCGCTCAGCCCGTTCGAGCCGTCGAGGATCGACGTCCCGGGCACGACGACGCCGTCCAGGTCGGGGTGGGAGCCGTCGATCCCGGTGTCGAGGATCGCGACGGTCGCCGACCCGCTCGGGGAGACGTTCCCGAAGACCTCGTCCCAGCCGATCGTGGGGAGCGCCCACTGCGCCGCGTAGCCCGTGTCGTTCGGCGTCCCGCCCACCTTGCGCGTGCGGTCCTCCTCGACGCGGACGACCGACGGGTTGCCGGTCAGGACGTCCAGGGACGCCTGCAGGCTGTCGCCGCCGGGGAGGAGGACGGCGTGGATGCGCAGCGGCCGGATGTACGACTCGCTGCGCGCGCCTGCGGAGGCGAGCACCTGCTCCTGCGCCTCGAGCGAGGTTCCGGCGGCGAACTTGACGAGGTAGGGCTCGGTCGGCTCGGGCCAGCTCGGGGAGGTCTCGGTCGTCGTCTCCGTCGGGGTCTCGGTCTCGGTGGAGGTCTCGGTCGAGGCCTCCGTCGAGGTCTCGGTCGAGGTCGTCTCGCTCGAGGTTGTCTCGGTGGCGGTCGTCTCGCTCGGCTGCGTCTCGGCCGGGTCGGTCGAGGTCGGCTCGCTGCCGGTCGGGGTGTCGGTGGAGAGGATGGCCAGCGGGCCGGCGCCGGCGACCACGCCCGCGCTGACCAGCCCGGCGGCGAACGCGACGAGGAGGACGAACGCGGCCTTGGCCGCGATCAGCCGCCGCTTGGCTGTTCGACCGGAACTCATCTCCCCTGTAGCTCCCCTTTCCACCGGGCGGCCAAGGCGGCCGCATTCGCATTCTTCGAGCCGCGCCGCGCGCGGGGCAAGCGCGGGCGGGAAATCCGGCGATGAGATGGCTCAACGCGATTCCGGGCCGCTCGGCCGGCGCGGCGCGCCCACGGCGCCCTCCGCCGGGCCTGCCCGAGCCGGGCCCGCCCGGTGCACGCTCAGGCGTACGCGGGCGGCCCGAGCGCCCGCCGAGCCGCCGCGAGCACGGGCAGGCTGAGCCGCCGCGGGAAGGCGGGGACGCCCGCGAGCACGTCGCGGAGCGCGGCCGGGAGGCGCGCCGGGTCGTCCTCCTTCAGCAGGTAGCCGACGGCGCCCACCCGCACCGCCTCCAAGACGTCCTCCTCGCGGGCGGAGCCGGTCAGCATCACCACCCTCGTCGCCGGCAGCCGGCGGCCGATCTCCGCCGCCGCCGCGAGGCCGCTCCCCGGCATGGAGACGTCGAGCAGGCACAGGTCGGGGCGCTCGCGCACCGCCGCCTCGACGGCGTCGCCCGCCGTGCCCGCCTCCGCGCAGACGCGGAAGCCGGCGCCCTCGAGCTCCTCGCGCACGGACAGCCGGACGAGCGGATGGTCGTCCGCGAGCAGCACCGTGGGCGCGCCGGACGCTGCGCCGGTCATGTCGCCGATCTTGGTGGGCAGGCCGGAGGGACCGCAAGCGGGCGGCCGCTGAGATCGCTCAACGCGCCCGGCGGCCGGCGCCGGCTCAGCGCTCCGCGAGCTCGCGCAGCAGCGCGTCCCGGCTCGGCGCCCGCACCTTGCGCAGGATGCTGTTCACGTGCGTGCGCACGGTCACCGGGGAGACGGTGAGGCGGCGCGCGATCTCCGACGTGCTCAGCCCCTGCCGGAGCAGGTCGAGCACCTGCCACTCGCGGCTCGTGAGCGCGGCGAAGGCGCCCTCCGCGAGCGCCTTCCGGCGGCGGGGGCTCCGGTCGCGGAACTCCTCCACGAGGCGGGCGGTCAGCTCCCGGGGGAGCGCGGCCTTGCCCTCGAGCACGTCGAGGAGCGCGTGCGGGAGGCGGGCCGGATCCATGTCCTTGAGCAGGTAGCCGGCCGCGCCCGCCCGCAAGGCCGCGAACAGGTGGCCGTCCTCGCGGGAGACGGTGAGCATGACGACCCGCGCCTGCGGCAGGCGGGCGCTGATCTCCCAGGCGGCCGCCACCCCGCTCCCCGGCATGCGCACGTCGAGCAGGCAGACGTCCGGCCGCGCGGCCACCGCCTGCTCGACCGCCCCCGCCGCGTCCGCCGCCTCGGCGACGACCTGGAAGCGCCCGTCCTCCTCCAGGATCGCGCGCACGTCCGCCCTGGTCGGGGGGTGGTCGTCGGCGACGAGCACCCGCACCGGCGTCCCGGTCACGCCAGCTCCACCTCGACGCGCGTCCCCGCGCCCGGGCGGGTGTCGATCGTCAGCCGCGCGCCGAGCTGCTCGGCGCGCTCGCGCATGCTGGCGAGGCCGAAGCCGCGCCCGGCGGAGGGCGCGAGCGAGGCGGGGTCGAAGCCCGCCCCCTCGTCCTCGACGCGGAGCCGGATCGCGTCCCCGTTCTCAAGCTCCACGCGGACGAGGCCCGCGCCCGAGTGGGTGGCGGCGTTGTTGACCGCCTCGCAGGCGATGCGGACGAGCCCCTCCCGCAGGTCGGGGGCGACGCGCACGTTCTCCGCCAGGTCGAGCACGAGCCGCACCCCCGCCCGCGCCGCCACGTGCTCGACGGCCGCGGCGAGCGCCCGGTCGAGCGGCTCGTCGAGCGGGCGCGAGAGCGCGGCGATCGCGCGCCGCGACTCCTCGAGCCCCCGCTCCGCCGCCGCGAGGACCGGCGCGACGAGCGCCTCCTCCACGCCCCGCAGGGCGCGCAGGCGGCGGAGGATGAAGGCGAGCTCCTGCGCCGCCCCGTCGTGGAGGTCGCGCGCGATCCGCCGCCGCTCCTCGAGCACGGCGGTGTGCGCCAGGCTCCGCCAGTAGCCGTGGATCTCCCGCGCCGCGCCCACGAGCAGCGAGCCGTAGAAGAGCAGCCGGAAGACGTCGCCCGTGTACACCCAGTCCGAGTAGAGCGACGGGTAGAGGAAGTAGTTGACGCGCGCGAACGCGCCGAAGACGGCCCCGAGCGCGAGCCAGCGCAGGAGCTCGTCGCCCGTGCGGGCGGCGCGCCGCGCGAAGCCGACCGCGGCCGCGGCGAAGAGGGCCATGGTCACGAGCTGGACGGCGAGGACGGCCGGATGGCCGTCCAGGTGCGGGCGTCCCGGGTCGCCGGCGAGCTCCGTCTCCACGCCCACGGGCAGGCGCGTCCCGGCGAGCGCGACGCCGGCCGCGATCCCGGCGAGCAGGGCGCCCT
>DATLYU010000175.1:0-10814 GCA_035574435.1 Gaiellaceae bacterium
AGCTCGTGCAGCAACCGCGTCGAGCCCTCCACATCCGTGAACAGGAACGTCACCGTCCCCGACGGGAGATCGCTACGCACCCGACCGCTCCTGCTTGACACTGCGGCAGATCGTGTGCGATACAGGCCGCATGCGGGGTCCCGCGGTGCTCGCGCTCGGGGCCGTCGTCGGTCTCGGCGGCACCGCCTCGGCGAGACCGGCCGCCGACGATCTCGCCACGATCGTCTTCCTCTCCAGGGGCGTCGGCGTGACGCAGGTCCAGGGGCTCACGGTCGGCGTCGTCGTCGAGGTCGAGGGAAGCACCGGCGTCGCGCGTCCGGTCACGATCAGAGCGACCCTCCCCGCCGGTCTCGGATTCGGGACGCCGCCGGCGACGGGCGACGGTTGCGTCGGCGACCCCGCCTCGCTCACCTGCACGAAGACGATGGTGCTCGACGCCGCCGGCACGGCGCGGGCGAGCTGGCGCTGGGATCTCCGCGCGAGCGGCCCCGGAAGGTACGTGCTGACCGTCACCGCCAGCTCGGACGAGGCGGACCCCAACCCCGGAAACAACACCGGGACGCTCGAGTTCGAGGTCCTCGTGCCACCGGCCGCCTCGACCGTCGCCGCAGGCCCGGCGCGAGTGGTTCCGGCCAGGCCACGGGCGGGGAGATCCTTCGCGGCGAGCGTGTCGGTCACGGTGGACGGGCGTCCCGTCCGTCCAGGCCGGATCGTGTGCACCGCGACGGTTGCGGGAGCGCGGCTTCGGGGCACGCCCCGCGGGACGGCGGGCCTCGCGACGTGCACCTTCAGGACGCCCGCGACAGCACAGGGCAAGCTCCTGCGCGGCTCGCTCCGGCTCACGGCCGGCGGACGCTCGTTCGCCCGGAGCTTCTCGGTGCGGCTTCGGTAGGCCACTACCCCGCGTCGAGCGCCAGCCGCTCCGTCGAGGCGAGCAGGCGAGCCGCCTCCTCGACGAACGGCACGGCCCGGAGCTCCGAGAAGATCTCGTGCGCGGCCGACAGCGGCTCGAGGGCCTCTCCGGCACGACCGAGCGCGAGCAGGCAGCGGGCGCGCCCGAGCTCGGCGAACGCGACCTCGGGAACGTGTCCGAACGAGCGCCAACGAGCGGTTGCCCCGGCGTACCGGATCTCTGCGTCGGACAGCTCGCCTCGCGACTCCGCGAGGGCAGCCTCGGCGCCGCCGAGCACGCACTCGTGTAGGGGCGCGCGTGAAGTCGCGCCCTTCACCAGAACGTGCGCGAGAGGCGCATCGCCGACCGCCAGCGCCGAGCGTACGAGATGCGGGAGGTAGATCATGTAGTTCCAGGCCGCCCGCGTCTCCTCCGAGGTCGCGAGCTCGGAGAGCGCGCGCCGCGCACCCTCGACGTCTCCGACCAGAGCGGCGACGAGCGACAGAATCGAGAGCGAGGCCGTAATCGCCTGACCCTCGCCGAAGGCCCGGCCTTGCACCACGAGATGCCGTGCAGCGTCCTGGCTCCCCGGCGCATGCCCGCGCAGAGCGCGGACCTCGAGACGCGACACGTCGACGAACGCTCGCTCCCAGTCGGTGAGCCCGCCCGCGCGCAGCAACGAGTCCGCCAGCGCCTCGACGTCGTCCCACCGACCGAGCGCGATCCAGGCGTCGAAGAGGCAGCCGGCCGCCATCCTCTGGGCGCGGACGACTCCTCGCCTCTCCGCGACCTCGAGCGCTTCCTGCGCTGCCACCAGAGACGCGCGCGGCCCCTCGTACGGATAGACGTCCAGCGCGTAGTTGTTCAGGGTCCTCGTGAGCTCCCAGGAGTCGTCCCGCTCGCGTGCGAGCTCGATCGCGCGGCGCGCATCGTCGAGCCCGCTCGGATCGCCGAGCGTCGCGAGCGACCCTCCCCGCGCGGACCGGGCCCGGATGCTCTGCCCCAGCCCCGCGGTCCGCTCGAGGTCGATCGCGCGGTCGGCCCACTCGATCGCGCCGTGCTCGTCGCCGAGGATGTACCGCTCCGTCGCGAGCGCCGCATAGGCGTCGCGGAGCGCCTCGCTGGGGCCGAGCTCCTCGAGCATGCGCAAGGCGGCTCGAAGGTGCTCCTGAGCCTTGACCGCCCCCTCGGCGCTCAGCGTCTGCGCGAGTACGAGCCGCGCATGTGCCTCGCGCGCTCGATCTCCGGCGCCTCGATAGATCGTGATCGCCTCCTCGAGCGCGCGGTCGGCCACCCGAGGCTCGGACGTCCAGTGCGCCGCCTGCGCGAGGCGCTCGAGCAGCGCCGCCCGCTCGACATGTGGAGCCGGAGTGAGGTCGAGCGCCTCCCGGAGGAGGCTCTTGGCGCGCTGGACGTCTAGCCGCAGGGCGCGCTCCGCGGCGAGGGCGAGATAGCGCCGCGCCCGCTCGCGCAGGTCCTCGGTCGCCAGCCCTGCTGACTCCGCGAGCTCGAGGGCCTCCGTGGTGTGGTGGACGAGCACGTCGGCGAGATCGGCGGCGCGCTCGCCGGCCTTCGCCTCGATCCACTCGGCAGCCGCGCGATGTTTCTGCGAGCGTGCGGCGCGGGGGATCTGCGCGTAGGCGACGTCGCGGATGACGATGTGCGTGAAGAAGTGCTCGTCCTCGCCCTCCATGGTCGTCGAGCGCGAGCTCCGCACGAGGTCGCGACGCGAGAACTCGTGCAGCGCCTCGCACACCTCGCTCTCCGGGCGGCCGCTCAACTCCGCGACGCCACCGGCCCAGAAGACCTTGCCGAGCACGGCGGCGGCCTGGAGAACGGCCTTGCGCTCGGCGGTTAGGGTGTCGAGCCTCGCCGCGACAAGGGCCTGCACGCTCTCGGGAAGGGGCAGCTCGGCGCCCGGGGCGAGCGTCCACGTCGCACCGCGCTGCAGGAGCAGGCCTCGATCGCGCAGCATCCGGACGTACTCCTCCGCGTACAGCGGGTTGCCGCCCGCGCGCTCGACGATCGGCTGCTGCACCTCCGCCGGAAGCAGGCTGCGGTCGAGCAGCGCCGAGATGAGCTCGGCCGTCTCACCAGGCGCGAGCGGCGAGAGGTTGATCGTCGTGGCGTTGCGGACGCCGCCGGCCCAGTCCGGGTACCGCTCGAGGAGCTCGGGCCGCGCCGTACAGACAACCGTCATCGCAACCCCCTCCGACCACTCGGCCAGATGACGGAGGAACTCGAGCAACGCGGCGTCGGCCCAATGGAGGTCCTCGAAGACGAAGACCGCCGGGCGGGCGGCTGCGATCCCCTCCAGGAAGCGCCGCCACGCGGTGAACGACTCCTCCTGCTCGGCCGTCATGCTCGACTCGACTCCGACGAGCGTCCCCACGCGCCGTAGCAGCCAGTCTCGGTCGGGCTCGTCGAGGCCGACCGCACGCTCGAGCTTCGCCGCTGCGACGTCGGGAGGGTCGCTCTCGAGGATGCCCGCGTCCGCCTTCACGATCTCGCCGAGCGCCCAGAACGCGATGCCGTCTCCGTACGGCAGGCAGCGCCCCTGGCGCCAGGCGACCAGGTCCGGGTGGTCGTCCACGAACGTCTGGAGCTCCCACACGAGGCGGCTCTTCCCGACGCCCGGCTCGCCGACGACGGTCACGAGTTGCGCCGAGCGATCGCGAAGGGAGCGCTCGAACAGGCTCCGTAGCAGGGTGCGCTCCACCTCGCGGCCGACGAGCGGCGCGTCGTGCGTGCGCATGTCGCTGCCGAAGCGAGAGCGGGCGGCGACCGCCCGCCAGACCGGCACCGTCGCCCGTTTGCCCTTCGCGACGACGGGCTCGAGCGGCTCGTATTCGAAGGTGCGCTCGGTCGCGGCATAGGTGGCCTCTCCCACCACGACCGCGTCCACGGGCGCCGCCGACTGGATGCGTGCCGCGGTGTTCACCGCGTCCCCGTGGACCGCGGCTTCTCCCGCCTGGAGGGAGGCGCCCAGGTTCACTACGACCTCGCCCGTGTTGACGCCGACGCGGACGCTGAGCCCGAGGCCCGGGTCGCCTGCGTTCAGGTCCTCGATGGCTTCGAGAATGCGGAGCCCGGCGCGGACGGCGCGCTCGGCGTCGTCCTCGTGGGCGACCGGCGCACCGAACACGGCCATGACCGCGTCCCCGATGAACTTCTCGACCGTGCCGCCGTAACCCTCGATCTCCTCCCGAAGGCGCGCGTAGTACGGCTGCATCCGGGCGCGGACGTCCTCCGGATCGGCGTCTTCCGAGGACCTCGTAAACCCCACGACGTCGCAGAAGAGGACCGTCACGACCTTCCGCTCCTCCTGGATCGTGGGCACGGGCGCGAGCGAGGCCGTGCAGTAGCCGCAGAACGAGAAGCCCTCCGGGTTGTCCTTGCCGCAATTAGGACAAGCTGGCACCGGCCGAGTCTACGACCCGGCACGCAGCGCTTCTAGAGCGATTCAGCGGCGCCGGCGGCCGCGCCAGTCGTTCAGCTCGCCGAGGGCGACCACGCCCAGGATGACGAGCCCGACGACGAGCATGGAGAGCACGATGTCGCGGCCCTCCTCGGCGGCGGTCTTGGCGAGCAGATGCGCGAGCGCGGGCATCGGGCGCGACTCTACCCCACGAGCCGGGCGTGCGCGGCGAGGGCGGCGTCCACCGCCTCGTCTCCTGCGGCCGCGCGGGCGGCCGCCTCGAGCGGGGCCGAGTCGCCCCTGTCGCGCAGCGCCGCGCGCGCCGGCTCGAGCCTGCCGGCGCCGAGGAGCGTGGCGGTCGCGGCCCAGGCGGCGGCATCGCCGTCCGAGCCGTCCGCGCGGGCCCGGGCGCAGAGCGAGATGAGCTCGGCCAGGTCGGCGACCGCGGGCACGTCGCCGGAGGCCGCGACGCGAACGAGCCCGTGCGCGTACAGGTAGTCCCCGAGCAGGAGCGCGGTGTCCGCATCCGTGGGAGCGAAGAGCCGCGACCGCCCGTAGTGGACGAGGTAGCCCTCGTAGATCGTCTCCAGCCCGAGCCCGTGTCGCGGCGGCGCGAGGGCGGAGAAGACCCGCTCCTCGACGCGCTCGCCGGCCGGCCGGAGCGCCTCGGCCCACAGCTCGCTCTCCGCGGCCGCCTCGCGCGCGATCGTCTCCCACACGGGGCGAGCCTACCCCGAGCCGCTCGCGGCCTTCGGCGGCTCGATGCGCGGAGGCTCGAGCTCCACCTCCACGGGCACCTCGGGCGCGCCCTCGTCCCAGCGCTCGAGCCGCACGCGCTCGCCGAAGAACTCCCACATGGCCCGCAGGCCCGCCATCGTCGGCAGCGCCACGAGCACGCCCGGGATCCCGTACAGGGCTCCACCGGCGAGCAGCCCGAAGATGACGAGCAGCGGGTGCAGGCGGAGCGCGTTCGCCATCACGTTCGGGACCACGACGTGCCCCTCGACCTGGTAGATGAAGAGGAAGAGGGCGGCTACCCAGAAGATCCCCCAGGGCGGGTCGGCGAAGAGCGCGTACACGGCCGGCGGAACCGCGGAGAGCCACGGCCCGATGTAGGGAATGACCTCGATGAACGCGGTCCACAGCCCGAAGAGGAGCGCGTACTCCTCCGCCCCGTCGACGAGGCCGGAGGTGCCGAGGGCCCACATCCCGACGCCGGCGCTCGAGCCGATGACGGTGGACAGGATGACCTGGCCCTTGACGTAGCCCCAGAGCGCGCTCTCGATCCGCTGGGTGAGCGGCGCCCCGCCGTGCGGCGGGAAGCGCGAGTCGATCGAGCGCTCGAGCCGCGGCATGTCGAGGAGCATGTAGATCGAGATGACGACGATGAGGATGATCGAGAAGAGGAGGAGCACGACCGACAGCGCCGCGCCCTGCGCGAACGAGATCGCGTCCTGCACGTAGCCCGAGACGTCGCCGGCGCCGACGGAGTCGATCCAGTCGCTCGCCCGCTCGCGGATCTGGATCCGCTCCAGCCCGTGGTCGTCGAGCCAGGCCTGGAGCCCGTCCAGGTCGTCCTCGGCGGCGGTCTGGCCGGTGAGCGGGTCGCGCTCGGTGACGTACGCGTCCACCCGCTCGGCCGCCTCCCGGGTCTGGTTGAACGCGACCACGCCGATCGCGACGAGGAGGGCGACGACGGCGGCCGCGAAGATGGTGTACACGATCGTGACCGCCAGCCCGCGCGGGACGCGCAGCCGGGTGAGGTCGCGCACCAGCGGGTTGAGCGTGAGCGCGATCACGGAGGCGGTGAGGAAGAGGAAGAGCACGTGCCCGAGCGCCTCGGCGAGGAGGAAGGCGAGCACGAGGAGCACGGGGAGCCCGACCAGCTGGATCCATCTCGGGATCTGGATCGTCGGGCCGGGGCCGGCCATGCGGCGGATCGTACCGCGGCCCCCGGCCCGGCCCGGTGAGCGGCTGGCGACCCTGCTACGGTCCGGCTCGTGGACACCCCGCGCTCACGCCACGCGGCGCGGCTCCGGGCAAGGCGGCGCCGGGCGCAGGCGAGGGCACGCTGGCTGGCGCTGACCGGGCTTCTGTCCGCGCTCGGTGTCGCCCTCCTCCTGCTCACGGCCTTCGGGGACGGTGGAGGCTCGCCGGCCGTTCCCGCCGGCGCGCCGCCCCCGCCCGTTACGGCCGCCCCGCCGGAGGCGCACGTGCTGGCGACGGTCGGCAACCTGCGCATCCAGTCGCCGATCGCTCAGGGGGGCGTGACCGCGGTCGGGTTCCACGGCTCCGAGCAGGGCGCGCTCGTGCTGCAGCCGACCGGACCGCAGGCGAATGAGGGGCTGCTCGCACGCCTGTGGCGGAAGATCACCGGCTCCTCGCGCAGCGGGCTCGCGTGGTACCAGCTCGAGGGCGGGCCGCTGCGCACGCTGGACGTGGGCGCGGTGGCCGGGACGGACGTGTACGCGCCGGCCGACGGCACGATCGTCGCCATCCGCGACCAGGTCGTCTCCGGACGGGTCGTGGGCGCGGAGCTCGAGCTCCGCCCGCAGGCCGCGCCCTCGCTCGTCGTCATCGTCCGCAACGTGAAGCCGGACGAGGCGCTCACGGTCGGCGCCAACGTGGCCGCCGGCTCGTCCAAGCTGGGCACCGTGGTGGACATCAGCCGCTTCGAGCGCCAGGCGCTCGAGCGGTACGCCACCGACCGCGGGAACAACGTCTCGATCGAGGTCTACCCGTCGGCGAACCTCGGCGTGCCGTAGGCTCCCCGCCGCTTGCGCATCCTCTTCCTGGCAGACGTCGTGGGCGCACCCGGCCGCCGGGCGGTCGAGGACCGCCTGCCGCAGCTCCGCGCGGAGCTCGGCGTGGATGTCTGCGTCCTGAACGGCGAGAACGCGGCGGACGGGATCGGGATCACGCCCCGCCTGGCCGACCGCCTGCTGGCCGCGGGTGCGGACGCGATCACGCTCGGCAACCACGCCTTCCGGCGCTCGGAGATCGTGTCCTACCTGGAGGGCTCGGAGCGGGTCGTCCGGCCGGCGAACCTGGCCTCGTCCACGCCCGGCCGCGGGCTGACGGTCGTGCCCGCGGGCGACGGAGCGCGGCTCGCGGTCGTCAACCTCCTCGGCTCCCTCTTCCTGCACCCGGCCACCTCCATGTTCGAGATCGTGGACGCACTCGTCGAGGAGGCGGCCCGCGCCACCCCGCTCGTCCTCGTGGACATCCACGCGGAAGCGACGAGCGAGAAGGCGGCGCTCGCCCGCTACCTGGACGGGCGCGTCACGGCCGTCGTCGGGACGCACACGCACGTCCAGACCTCGGACGCGCGCATCCTCCCGCGCGGGACCGCCTTCCTGACCGACGCGGGCATGACGGGCCCGCACGACTCGGTCATCGGCGTCGTCACCGAGCTGGCCGTGGAGCGCATGCGGACGGGGATGCCGGTCCGGTTCGAGACCGCCGCCGGCGACGTCCGCATCGAGGGCGCGCTCGTGGACGCGGACCCGGCCACGGGCCGCGCGACCGCGATCGAGGCGATCCGGATTCCCTACCCCTGAGCCGCCGCTCGCGCCGGCTCTTCCTCCCGCTCGGGGAGCAGGAGCCAGAGCGCCACGAACGGGAGGAGCCAGGGGAGGTAGAGGTAGAACCAGTGCGTGAGCGCGAGCTGGAAGGCCGCGAGCACGGCCGCGGTCAGCGCCGCGAGCTGCACCGGCCCCTTGCGGCGCGGCACGATCGCGAGCGCGAGCGCGAGCGCGACCGCCGCCGCGGAGAGGGCCGGCTGCAGGAAGCCGAGGTCGGGGATCCCCGCGGCGTGGTACTGGCCCCAGCCCCAGAGCGAGAAGGGCGAGTCGCGCTCGAGCTGGAACCCGAACGTGCGCTCGCCGAACGTGCGGAGGGCCTCCCAGAGGTCGGGCTCGAGCAGGAGCACGGAGAACGCCGCCAGGGTGGCGAGCGCGAACGCGGCCGCGAAGCGCGCGAGCGTGCGGCGCGTCGCGACCGGGTAGGTGGCCCAGAGGGGCGCGGCGAGGAGGGCCCCGAACTTCGCCCACCCGGCGAGCGCGACCGAGGCCCCGCGCGCCCAGGGCGACGTCAGGAGCCAGAACCCGAGCACGAGCGCGGCGGGCATGATCGTGTCGTTCGTGTTCGCGTTCAGCGTGTAGGCGGTGAACGGGTAGCAGGCCCACGCGAACGCGAGCGCGGCCGCGAGCCGCGCCCCGCCGAAGCGGAGCCCCACGAGCGCGAGCCCGAGCAGGGCCAAGAGATCGAAGGCGATGGAGGCGGCGTGCGCGGCAGGCAGGGAGTCCCACCTCCCGCTCCAGCCGAAGAGCGCGGTCGCGGGCACGTACGCCAGGTACGTGACGGGGCCGTATGTGTCGCCGCGCTCGACGGCGGACTCGCAGCGCCCGTTCGTCTGGATGCGGTCCCGCACCTGGCCGTCGGCGTCCCGAGGCCCGCAGGGCTTCAGGTTCCCGCGCTGCGGCATGTGCCCGTACGGGGCCTGGCCGTCGAGGATCCGGCTGGCGCCGGCCACGCTCGCCAAACCGACGTCGATGACCCCGCGCGGAGCCTCGACGTTGAGGCCGACCCGGAACCCGACGAGGAAGACCGTCGCGACCGCCAGCACCCACGCCGACCAGCGCGGCCGGAGCGGCGGGCCGCGCCGTCCGCGCACGCCGATCCACAGGCCGCGCGCCAGCAGGTAGGCGAGCGCCGGGTAGACGAGCGGGACGCTGCGGAAGATCTCCCCGCGGTTGAAGAAGGCGAGCGAGACGCCGAACGCGAGCAGCACGACGAGGTCGAGGTTGGCAACCGAGAGCGGGCGCCGCAGGTCGCCGAGCCCGACCAGGAAGAGCGCGCACAGGGCGAGCCAGACCGCGGGCTCGAGGAGCGTCGTCCCGCCGAAGGCCCCCTCGCGGCCGCGGGCCATCTTCCAGGCGACCTGCGGCCCCGTCCAGGCCTCGGTCACCCGCCCGCTCGTGTCCTCGACGACGGCCTGCGCGACCTGGCCCGCCTTGCCCGACCAGGCCTTGACGAGCCACGTCCGGGAGTCCTCCCGGAACGTCCCGGCGGTGGTCGGGTCGGGCGGGTAGCGCTCGAGCCAGGACGCGATCGCCGGGTCGGCGAGCGCGGTGGCGACGGCCTCGCGCTCGCTCAGGCGCGGCGGCTCCGCGGCCGCGGCGCCGCCGGCGAGGACGAGCGCCCCGGCCAGGACGGAGCCGGCTAGCGCGGCCCGAACGACCAGAGCTTGTTGCCGACGAAGTTCACGGGGGTCACGAGCACGATCGCGATCGCCTGCGCGAGCACCTCGCCCAGGCCGAGCGTGACGAGCACGTGCAGGACGGCCAGGTTCGCGACCAGCGCGAGCGTCGACACGACGAGGAAGCGCAGGCCCTGGTAGGCGAGGTGCCCGCGCTGGGCGCGGAAGGTCCACACGCGGTTCCAGGTGTAGTTGTTGGTCACGGCGACGAGGAATGAGCAGACGGCGGCCGGGATGTAGTGCACGCCGGCGACGAGGACGAGCAGCGAGAAGACCCACAGGTTGACCAGGTAGCCGCTCGCGCCCACGACGCAGAAGCGGACGAGCTGCCCCCAGTTCCCCCGCCGGCGCAGCGCGGCGCCGACGCGGGCGCGCGAGAGTCCGGGTCGGGTGGCCGCAGACGACTCCATCGCCGCCGCAGGGTAGCCGGGACCGCGGCCGCCGCGACCCCCGCCGGGGTCACTCATCGACGAAGCCCTCGGCGCCGACGAGGGGGACGAAGCGGCACGGGATGGAGAGCCGCTCGCGCGGGCCCTCCGGCGTGCGCACGACCTGCACGAGCTCCTGGCCCCAGCGCGTCCCGCGCGGGAGGACGAGGCGCCCGCCCTCGACGAGCTGGTCGTAGAGCGCCGGCGGGACGGTCGGGGAGGCGGCCGCGACCGCGATCGCGTCGTAGGGCGCGTGCTCCGGGACGCCCAGCGAGCCGTCGCCGACCAGCACCTCGACCTCCGGATAGCCGGCTTCCACGAGCGCGGCGCGCGCCTGGGCGGCGAGCTCGCCGATCCGCTCGACGGTGACGACCTCGGCGCCCAGCTCGGCGAGCACGGCGGCCTGGTAGCCCGAGCCGGTGCCCACGTCCAGCACGCGCTCGCCTCCGCGCAGCTCGAGGAGCTCGCAGATGGCGGCGACGATGTACGGCTGGGAGATCGTCTGGCCGTGCCCGATGGGGAGCGCCCCGTCCTCGTAGGCGAAACGGCGCAGCTTCTCGGGAAGGAAGAGCTCGCGCGGAACGCGGCCCAGCGCGGCCAGCACGCGCTCGTCCCTGATCCCGCGCTCGCGGAGCTGCTGCTCGACCATGCGGGCGCGGGCCTCGACCGGGTCCGAGGGCATCGGCTCGGTGCGACCGAAGCGCATCAGCGCGCCAGCGTGCGCAGCCCGGCGAAGCGCTCGCCGCGACGCGCGCGCAGACGCTGGGCGAACCACGGGAGGAGCGCGGCCTCCACGTACCCCGCGACCGGCACGAG
>DATLYU010000176.1:0-5433 GCA_035574435.1 Gaiellaceae bacterium
GGAAGTGTAGGTGCGCCCTACGAGTTCGGCGGGGAGCCGCGCAGTCCCTTGCGCTCGAGCGTGCGCAGGCCGGCGCCGAAGGAACGCTCGGCGGTGGCGTCGCGCGTCTCCTGCTCGAGGCGGCGCAGCCGTTCCTCGAGCTCGTCGAGGTCCGCCCGGCTGGGAACGCCCGGGCCGGCGCCGGCGGCGCCTCCCCCGAGCGCGCGCTCCTTCTCGGCGAGCGCCGCCTCGCGCAGGGCGAGCTCGTCGCTCCGCGCGGCGAGCTCGGCGCGTGTGCGCGCGAACGCCTTCTCGGCCTCCTGGAGGGCGGCCAGGCGGGCCTCGATGTCGGCGAGCCGCTGCTCGGGCGCAGCCTGCCCCTGGCGCGCCAGCTTCGCCTCCTCGCGAACGAGCCGTCGCTCGCGCTCCTCCAGCGCTGCCTCGCGGCGGGCGAGCTCCTGGGCGCGCGCTGCCAGGCCCACCTCGGCGTGCGCAAGCGCTTCATCGGCCACCGGCGGGGCGGGTGTCGCAGCGCCCGCCCGCGTCCCCCGCAGCCGGGCGAGCGCGTCCGCGAGCTCGCGCTCGCGCTTCTCGACCGTCGCGACGCGCTCGACGAGCTCGCGGCGTAAGCGGGTCAGCTCCTGCTCGGCCGCGATCCTGATCGCGTGCAGCCGCTCGCGCTCGCCCTCGAGGGAGAGCGGCGCTTCGTTCCGGCGGCCGAAGAGGGGCACCCGCCGATGATACGGGCGCGCCGGACGGCGCCCGCTACGCCGCGCGCTCGAGGCGCTCTTCGGCACGCGCGCGGCGCACGATCTCCTCGCGCTCGCCGAAGCGGATCCGCGCCTTCTCCGTGCGCAGCGCCTGCCACAGGTCCTCGAGCCGCGCGTCGAGCGCCTTGATCTCGCTCTGGACGCCCGGGTCGAGACCCTCGGAGAGGCGCTGCCAGAGGTCCTGTCGCTTCTCCGACAGCCGCTCGATCTCGTCGTGGATCTGAGTCACGGTCACGTGTTCTCCCAACGTCAGGTCGGCGGGGTCCATTCCCCGGCCGGCGTCACTCGTAACCCAGCTCGGCGATCCGCTCCTCGTCGAGGCCGAAGTAGTGCGCGAGCTCGTGCAGCACGGTGATGCGGATCTCCTCGCGCAGCTCCTCCGGGTCGGGGAAGCAGTCCTCGAGGGGGACGCGGTAGATGGAGATCTTGTCCGGGAGCAGCCCGCTCACGTCGCCGCGCTCGGGGAGCGGGACGCCGTGGTAGAGGCCGAACAGGTCGGGGTCCTCCGGGTTCTCGTCCTCGACCACGACGGCGACGTTCCGCAGGGCAGCCGCGAGGTGGGGAGGCAGCTCGTCGAGGGCCGCCCGCACGTGCTCCTCGAACGTCACGGAGCGATCGTAGCGCCGGCGCCGCACCCTCCGGCGGCCGGGTCGAAGGAGTCGGGATGCCGTTTCGTGGACACTTGCCTAGAACATACTCAAGTTTTATAGTGTTGTAAGCAGTAAGTCATCGAACCAGATGAAAGGAGGTCGCTCATGACCACGCTGGTGCGTTGGGAGCCGTTCCGCGAGCTGGCTTCCTTCCAGAGCGAGATGAGCCGGCTCCTGAACGGGCTCTTCGACGGTCCCGGCCGCGTGACGCAGAGCTGGGTGCCGCCGCTCGACGTGTGGGAGACCGACTCCGAGGTCGTGTACGCGTTCGACCTTCCCGGCATCCCCGAGGACAAGATCTCGATCGAGGTCAAGGACGACACCCTGACCGTCTCGGGCGAGCGGGAGAAGACCGAGGAGGTCAAGGACGAGGGCTTCTACCGCTTCGAGCGCCGCTACGGCTCCTTCGCGCGGGCCGTCGGCCTGCCCCAGGGCGCCGACCCGGACAAGATCACGGCGCGCTACGAGAACGGCGTGCTCGAGCTCCGGGTGCCGAAGCCCGAGGAGGCGAGGCCACGCCGGATCGCCCTCACCCCGACGGTCGAGGGCACCGCGAAGGCGTCCTGACAGCGGGGACGGATCGCCAGGGGCCGGGTCCGCCCGGCCCCTCGGCGTTCCGCCCGCTAGAGTCGCGCGCATGTCCCGCTTCGGCGACGCCCTGAACGGCCAGATCGCGTACGAGTTCGCGGCCTCGCAGCAGTACGTCGCGGTCGCCGTCCACTACGACGCGCAGACGCTGCCGCAGCTCGCCTCCCACTTCTACCGGCAGGCGGTCGAGGAGCGGAACCACGCCATGATGATCGTCCAGTACCTGCTGGACGCGAACGAGCCCGTCATCGTCCCCGGCGTGGCGGAGCCGAAGACGGACTTCGCCGACGCGGTGGAGCCCGTCAGGCTCGCGCTCGAGCAGGAGCAGCGGGTGACCGACCAGATCGTGGCCCTCGTCAAGCTCGCGCGGGAGGAGGGCGACCTCGTGGGCGAGCAGTTCCTGCACTGGTTCCTGCAGGAGCAGCGCGAGGAGGTGGCGTCCATGAGCGACCTGCTCGCCGTCGTCGAGCGCGGCCGCGACAACCTGCTGCTCGTGGAGGAGTACATCGCGCGGCAGGCGGGCGGGCAGGGCGAGAGCCCGCTCGAGGCGGGCGCCCCGCCGGCCGCGGGCGGCGCCCTCTAGCCCGCGGTGCGCGAGCTGCGGGTCCGCACGGAGCGGCGGAGCCAGCTCCTCGACATCACGCGCGACGTGCGCGCCGCCGTGGGGGGCGAGCGCGGGGCCGCCGTCCTCGTGTACGTGCCGCACACGACGGCCGGGGTCACCGTCAACGAGCACGCCGACCCCGCCGTCGCGCGCGACCTGGAGGCGGCGCTGGAGCGGATCGTGGACGACGGCTGGCCGTGGCAGCACGTCGAGCCCGGGGAGGAGAACGCGCCCACGCACGTGCGCGCCGCGCTCATGGGCCCGAGCGTCGTCGTCCCGTTGCGCGAGGACGGCGAGCTCGCGCTCGGCACCTGGCAGGGCATCTTCTTCTGCGAGTTCGACGGCCCGCGCGACCGGCGCGTGTACGTGTCCGTGCTCCAATAGGGCCGTGGCCGCGCCGGTCCGGACGGGGGAGGAGCTCGAGCTCCGCATCGACGCGCTCGCGTACGGCGGCAACGGCGTGGGGCGCGTGGACGGGTTCGTCGTCTTCGTCCGCGGCGGGCTCCCCGGCGACCGCGTGCGCGCGCGGGTCACGAAGACGAAGCGCGGCTTTGCAGAAGCGGTCGCGGAGGCGGTGCTGGAGCCGAGCGCGGCGCGCGTGGCGGCCCCCTGCCCGCACTTCGGCGTCTGCGGAGGCTGCCGCTTCCAGGACCTCGCGTACGCGGCCCAAGCGGCCGCGAAGGAGCAGCAGGTGCGCGACGCGCTCGAACGCATCGGCCGCATCGCCGACCCGCCGCTCGAGCCGATCCTCCCCGCCGCCTCGCTGTACGGCTACCGCAACAAGCTCGAGTACTCGTTCACGGCCGGACCGGACGGGGTCGAGCTCGGCTTCCACCGCGCCGGCCGCTGGGACGAGGTGATCGGCATCGACGTGTGCCTGCTGACGACCGACCTCGGGAACGCCGTGCGGCGGGCCGTGGTCGCCTGGGCGCGCGAGGAGGGCCTGGAGCCCTACAGTCAGGCGACGGGCGAGGGGTACCTCCGCCATCTCGTCTACCGCGAGGGCCGCAACACGGGGCAGGCGCTCGTCGTCCTCGTGACCGCGCCCGGCGAGCGCTTCGAGACCGGCTACCTCGTGGACGTGCTCCGCCGCTTCCCCGAGGTACGTTCCGTGCACTGGGCCGTGAACGACACGCCGGCCGAGCGCACGGCGCTCCCGACGACGCTCCTGTGGGGCGAGGAGGCGATCGAGGAGGAACTCCTCGGCCTGCGCTTTCGCGTGCGCCCCGGCGCGTTCCTGCAGACGAACACGGAGATGGCTGAGCGGCTGTACGCGCTGGCGCGCGAGTACGCGGGCCTGACCGGCGACGAGGTCGTGTACGACCTGTACTGCGGGACGGGGACGATCGGCCTCGCCCTCGCCTCCGGCGCGCGCACCGTGTGGGGCGTGGAGATCTCCGAGGAGGCCGTCGCGTGCGCGGTCGAGAACGCGGAGCTGAACGGGATCCGGAACGCCCGCTTCCTGGCGGGCAATGTCGGGCAGACGCTCGAACAGCTGGCCGGCGAGGCCGGCCCGCCGGACGTCGTCGTCGTCGACCCGCCGCGGGCCGGCCTCGCGGGCAAGGCGCTGCGGCGGACGGGAGCCCTGGGCGCGCGCCGGATCGTCTACGTCTCCTGCAACCCGACCACGCTCGCCTCCGATCTCGTCGTCCTGCGCGAGGAGGCACGCTACGAGCTCGTCCGCTGCCGGCCGGTGGACATGTTCCCTCACACCCCGCACGTGGAGGCCGTGGCGCTCCTCGAGCGGCGGCGCTAGGTGTATGTCCCAGGGAGGTTGTTGACGCGCTGCAGCGGTGCGAGACCTCCAAGCGCGCGGTGCGGACGGAAGCGATTGTAGAAGTCGAGCGCCGCGGGCAAGGCGGCGAGTCGCTCTGACTCGTGCGTGTAGGGATAGGCATACGCCCAGCGCTCGAGCAGGGTGCGGATGAAGCGCTCGGCCTTGCCGTTGGTCGGCGGGCGGTAGGCGCGCGTCTTCTTGACGGCGATTCCGTGCTGGCTGCACGCCTCTGCCCAGCGGCGCTTGAAGCAGGTGCCGTTGTCGGTCAGCACGCGCTCGACGGCGATACCGTGAGAGCGATAGAAGGCGACGAGCTCGTCGAGGAAGGCGAGTGCCGAGTCGGCGGTCTCGTCGGACTCAATTGAGGCGAAGCCGAGGCGCGAGTGATCGTCGATCGCGACGAACAAGTGCTGCCAGCCGGCTCCTCTCGCTCGGCGTGAGCGATCGCCGGTGACGCGGTGGCCCGGCGCCAGCACCCGTCCGAGCTTCTTGCAGTCGACGTGCACGAGCTCGCCGGGCCGAGAGCGCTCGTAACGCACGACCTCGTCGCGTTGCACTCGCTCGCGGAGCCGTGAGCGTCCGTGCCGGCGTAAGACCGCGTGCACGGTCGAGGCTGCGACTCCGAGCGCCCAGCCGATGACGTGCGGACCTTCGCGCAGCTCGGCGCGAGCACGCAGGATCGCCTGCTCGATCGCTGCCGGCGTGCGCCGGGGCGAGCGCTGGGGACAGCTCGAGCGGTCGCCGAGCGACTCGCCGCGCCGGCGCCGATTGACCCACTTCGAGGCGGTCTGCCGGGAGCAGCCAACGACGAGCGCAGCTGCCGTGATCGTCACTCCCGCACTCACCAGATCGCAGACACGCTGACGCTGCCTGATCGTCAGGACCGCATTTGCATGAAGATCCATAAGAGCCCTCCTTTGGGCCGCGAGTCAAGTCCCTGGAAGTGGTGTAGCTCGTCGACATGGGTGGCGGCTCAGGCGGCGGTGAGCTCCAGCACCTCCTGTTCGTTGTCGCTCCCCTCCTCGAGGAGGGGAGCGAGCGAGTCGAGCGATAGGTAGCGGCGAC
>DATLYU010000177.1:0-25344 GCA_035574435.1 Gaiellaceae bacterium
GGCCGCGGTCACGCACGGCTGGTGCGAGAGCCCGGTGCGCGTGCACCTGCCCGGCGGAACGCTCCTGGTCGACCTCCGGGAGGGCCGCGCCGTTCTCAGCGGCCCGGTCGCGGAGGTGTTCCGCGGGGAGACCGTCTAGGCCGCGGAGCTCGTCTCGGCGAGCTCCACGAGGCGGCCGTCCGGGTCCCGCAGGTACGCCGAGCGGCCCCAGGGGAAGGCGCGCGGCTCGACGAGGAACGCACGACCCTGACCGCGCAAGGCCTCGCAGGCGGCGTCCAGGTCGGGCACGCCGAGCGCGACGTGGTCCTCGTTCGGCGGCCCACCCGGCTCGGAGGCGGCGCGCTCGTGGACGAGCACCTTCACCGCCCCGGCCGCGAAGACGGCGCCTTCGGGCCACTCGGCCTCGGGCGACCGGCCCAGGAGCGCCTCCCAGAACGCGCGCAGCTCGGCGACGCGGTCGGTGAAGAGCGCGAGCTCGACGACGCCGCTCACGACGCGATCTCGAACTCGCGCAGGACCTCGTTCAGCGAGGTCTTGAGGTCGGTGGACTCCTTGCGCCGGCCGACGATCAGCGCGCAGGGAAGGTCGTAGCGCCCCGCCGGGTACTCCTTGGCCCGCGTGCCCGGCAGGACGACGGAGCGTGGGGGCACGTATCCGCGGTGCTCGACCGGCTCCGGCCCGGTGACGTCGATCACCGGCACGGAGGCGGAGAGGACGACGTTGGGCGCGATCACCGCGCCGGCGCCGACGACGACGCCCTCGACCACGACGGCGCGAGAGCCGACGAAGGCACCGTCCTCCACGATCACGGGACGGGCCTGGGGCGGCTCGAGCACGCCGCCGATGCCGACGCCGCCCGCCAGGTGCACGTCCGCGCCGATCTGCGCGCACGAGCCGACCGTCGCCCACGTGTCCACCATCGTCCGCGGGCCGACCCAGGCGCCGATGTTCACGAAGCCGGGCATGAGGACGACGCCCTCGGAGAGGAACGCGCCGTAGCGGGCGACGCCGGGCGGGACGACGCGCACGCCGCGCTCCGCGTAGTCGCGCTTGACCGGGATCTTGTCCAGGAAGTGGAGGCCGCCGACCTCCATGCGCTCGACCTTGCGCAGGCGGAAGTAGAGCAGGATCGCCTTCTTCGCCCACTCGTTGACCTCCCAGCCTCCGTCCCGCGGCTCGGCGACGCGGAGCTCGCCGCGGTCGAGCAGCGCGACCGCCTGCTCGACCGGCTCGGCCTCCACCTCGCCGCGCTCCCAGAGCGCCTCGATCCGCGCGCGCAGCTCCTCCATCAGCCGGCATCCTCGCGCATCGGCGTGCGCAGGAAGCGCCGGAGCGTCTCGTAGGCGTGGACGAGCGCATCCACGCGCACGAGCTCGTCGCGGCGATGCGCGTACGCGGGGTCGCCGGGGCCGAAGTTGACCGCGTCGATCCCGCGGGCCGTGAAGTCGGCGACGTTCGTCCAGGCGAGCTTCGGCTGCAGGCCGAGCGCGCCCGCGTCGAGCAGGGCCCGCACGCTCGGCGCGTCCGCGACCACGCCGCCGGGAGGCGAGTTCCCGACCACCTCGAGCTCCGCCGGCGGCGGGAGGAGGGCGCGCAGCCGCTCCTCCGCCTCCGCGGGGGTGCGGTCGGGCGCGTAGCGGAAGCTGAGCGTCGCCGTCGCGCGGTCGGGGATCACGTTGTCGGCGATGCCCGCCTCCAGCCTGGTCACGGAGAGCGTCTCGACGAACGTCAGGCCGGCGACCTCCACCCGGCGCGGCTCCAGGTCGGCGAGCGGCGCGAGCGCGCGCAGGGCGTGCGCGAGGGCGTTGTCCGCCTCCCATGGGCGCGCGGAGTGGCCGCTGCGGCCCGGGAAGACGACGCGAGCGAGGACGTTCCCCAGGCAGCCCGCCTCGATCCGGCCGGCGGTCGGCTCGAGCAGGATCGCGAGCGCGGCCTGCGCGAGGGCCGGAGCGCCGGCGAAGAGCGCGGGCAGCGGGTTGTGCTCGGCCGGCAGCTCCTCGCGGCCGAAGAGGAGGAGCCCGACGTCCCAGGCGTTCTCCGCGCGGCCGGCCGTGTCCCGCACGAGCTCGAGCGCGACGGCCAGCCCGCCCTTCATGTCGCTCGCTCCCAGGCCGTGCACGGCGCCGTCGGCGAGGCGTCCCGGGAGGTTGCCCTGCGCCGGAACGGTGTCGTAGTGCCCCGCGAGGACGACGAGCGGCGCCCCCGGGCGGCGCTCGGGCAGGAAGAGGAAGGCCTCGTCGCCGGCGAACGCCGTCGCCAGCTGCGGCGGCACGAGGGTCAGGAGGTGCTCGCGGATCGCCTCCTCGTCGCCGCTCGGGGAGGGGATGTCCACGAGCTCGAGCGTCCGCGCGGCGAGGCGGTCGGCGAGCGCGGTCACCGGCGGAGCGTACCGCGGCATAATCCGCTCGTGACCGCGCGCCAGCCCGATCCCGCCCCGGGGGCGGAGCCGGAGCGCGGATTCGTCGTCGGCGTCTTCCCGAAGGGGCAGGACGCCTCCGAGGAGCTCGCGGAGCTCCGCGAGCTGGCCCGCACCGCCGGCGTCGCCCCCGTGGGCGAGCTCGTGCAGCAGCGGGCCCGGCCCGACCCGCGCACGTTCGTCGGCAAGGGGAAGCTCGAGGAGCTGAAGGCGGCGTTCGCGGACGCGGCCGCCGAGGTCCTGCTCGTGGACGCCGAGCTCTCGCCGACGCAGCAGCGGACGCTCGAGGACGCGCTCAAGACGCGCGTCGTCGACCGCACGCAGCTCATCCTCGACATCTTCGCCCAGCACGCCCGCAGCGCCGAGGGGAAGCTGCAGGTGGAGCTGGCCCAGCTCGAGTACAACCTCCCGCGCATGCGCGGCCTCTGGCAGCACCTCGAGCGCCTCGGGGGCGGCGTGGGCACGAGGGGGCCGGGCGAGAGCCAGCTCGAGACCGACCGCCGGCTGGCGCGCACGCGCATCTCGCTCCTGCGCAAGCGGCTGCAGGAGCTGGGCGCGCAGCGCGCGACGAGGCGCAAGCGCCGCGTGCGCGCGGCCGCGCCCACGATCGCGCTCGCCGGCTACACGAACGTGGGCAAGTCCACACTCCTGAACGCGTTGACCGGTGCCCAGGCCTCGGTCGAGGATCGGCTGTTCGAGACGGTCGACCCCACCACGCGCGGTTTCGAGCACGAGGGCCGGCGCTACCTCGTCACCGACACGGTGGGCTTCATCCGGCGCCTGCCGACGCAGCTCGTGGAGGGCTTCGCCTCCACGCTCGAGGAGACCCTCGTCGCCGACCTCGTCCTGCACGTCGCCGACGCCTCGCTGCCCGAGCCGCGCCTCCAGGAGACGATCGACGCGGTGCATGCGGTCCTGGCCGAGATCGGGGCGGACGACGTTCCGGTCGAGCTGGTGCTGAACAAGGTGGACCTCCTCGACCCGCTCGCGCGCCGGCGGCTCGCGCACGCGTTCCCGCGGGCGCTGCAGGTCTCGGCGGAGACGGGAGAGGGGCTGCCCGCGCTGCGCGCGCGCGTGGCCGAGCTCTTCTCCGACCGCTTCGAGGACGTGCGTTTGCTCATCCCCTACGCGGAGGGCGGGGCGCTCGCCGCCCTGTACGAGCTCGGAGCCCCGATCGCGGAGCGGCGCGACACGCCGGCCGGGGTGCGCGTCCGGGCGCGCCTGCCGCGCGCGGAGGTGCCGCGCTTCGCACGCTTCCTCGTCGCCGGGGAGGCGGACGCCGAGGTCTCCGTGCGGTGATCGAGCTGCGCGTGCGCCGTCTCCGCGACGACGCCGTCCTCCCGAGCCGGGCGTACGAGGGCGACGCGGGCCTCGACCTCGTGGCCTGCGAGCGTGCGACCCTCGGACCTGGCGAGCGGGCCGTCGTCGGCACCGGGATCGCGGTCGAGATCCCGCCCGGGTACGCGGGGTTCGTGCAACCCCGCTCGGGTCTCGCCGCCCGGCACGGGCTGACCATCGTCAACGCGCCGGGCCTCGTCGACGCCGGGTACCGCGGCGAGGTGCGCGTCGTCCTCCTGAACACCGACGAGGGCGAGGCGTTCACGGTGGAGCCGGGCATGCGCATCGCGCAGCTCGTGGTCGTGCCGGTGGCGGAGGCGGTGGTGGTGGAGAGCGCAGAGCTCGCGGGCAGCGAGCGCGGCACGCGGGGGTTCGGCTCCTCCGCGTGATGGACGAGCCGCGCGTCCGCGTCTCCGCGATCCTGCGCTGGCGCGGGCGCGTGCTCCTCCTGCGGCACGAGAAGGGGGGCCAGGAGGTGTGGCTGCTCCCCGGCGGCGGCGTTCGGGCCGGCGAGAGCCTCCTGCGGGCGCTCCAGCGCGAGCTGCAGGAGGAGACCGGCCTCTTCCCGCCCGGCACCGAGCTCCCGCTCGAGGGCCCGGTCGCGCTCGTGGACTCGATCGCGCCCGAGGGGAGCGAGCGGCGCAAGCACGTGGTGCACGTGATCTTCGCGGCCGACGTGAGCGGATCGCTCGAGGACGTCGCCTCGCGCGACGACGCCGTCCGCGGCCACCGCGCCTTCGGCCTGCACGAGCTCGACGGCATCACCTTGCACCCGCCGATCCAGCGCTTCCTGCAGCGCTGGCAGCCGGGCGATCCGGCCGTCTACCTGGGGGAGATGTGGGTGCCGTGATGCGCGGCCGGAGCCCTGTGCGGCGACCGCGTCGCCTCGCCTAGGAGCGCCCGCCGCGGGCGCGCGCGCGGGCGGCGGCGACCTCGAACGCCTGCTCCTCCAACCGGTCGGCGAGCGGCTCGAGCTCCGGGGGCGGCCCGCCCGTCGCGTGCGCGAGCGCCTGGGCGAGCAGCCAGTCGGCGAGCCACGGGTTGCGGGGGAGGAGGGGGCCGTGCAGGTACGTCCCCAGGGCGCGCCCCACGCGGCAGCCCTCGTACCCGGAGGCGCCGTCGTTCCCGAACCCGTGGAGAACGCGTCCGAGCGGCTCCGCGCCGGGATCGAGGAGCGTCCGCCCGGCGTGGTTCTCGAAGCCCGCGAGCGCGCGCCGGCGCCCGGGCTCGAGCTCGCACTCGAGCAGCACGTCGCCGATCATGCGCGTCTCGCCCGCGACCGTCTCGTGCGGGAAGAGGCCGGCGCCGGGCATGAGCGAGCCGTCGCGCCCGCGGTAGCCGCGCCCGAGGAGCTGGTAGCCGCCGCAGACCGCGAGCAGCGCCGCTCCGCCCGCGACCGCCTCGCGGATCGCGGCTCCCTTGTCCGCCAGGTCCGGGGCGACGAGCGCCTGCTCGCGGTCCTGGCCGCCGCCGACGTACAGGAGGTCGAAGGAGCCCGGCTCGAGCTCGTCGCCCGGGCCCACGGGAAGCACGTCCAGCTCGTGCCCGCGCAGCGCGGCCCGGCGGCGGAGCACGGCGATGTTGCCGCGGTCGGCGTAGATGTTCAGGTAGTCGGGGTAGAGGTGCGCGACGCGGATCCTCACGGCGGGCCCCCGTCCCAGTAGGGCCGCACGAGGCCCCGGCGCGTGAGGATCCCGCGCAGCTCGAGCATGGCCGTGTACGTGGGCAGGACGACGAGCTCGGTCCCCGCCTCCACGAGCTCCAGCCCGCGATCGAGCGCCCGCTCGAGGTCGGGCTCGAGCTGGAGCCGCTCCTCCGGCAGGCCTCCGTACACGAGCCGCAGCCCAAGCTCGGCCGCTCGCTCGCCGCTCGCGATCACGCGCTCGACGTGCGGCAGGATCGGCTCGAAGTCCACGTCCCAGATCCACGACACGTCCTGGCCGTCGGCGATCGCGTCGTTGAGGGCGACGACGAGGACGGGGGGGACGCCGGTCTCGAGCGTCCGCAGGACCTCGTTCGCGCCGGCGGGGTTCTTGATCAGGAGGAGCGTTATCCGCTTGCGCCCGCTCGGGATCCGCTCCGAGCGCCCGAAGGCCGCGCTGAACCCCTCCAGGCCGCGTGCCACCTCGTGCAGCGGGCAGCCGAGCGCGAGCGCGAGCGCCGCCGCAGCGGTCGCGTTGTACACGTTGTAGAGGCCGGGGAGGGCGAGCTCGACCTCCGCTTCCGCCTGCGGCGCGTGCAGGTGGAAGCGCGAGCCCGAGAGCCCGACGAGCTCGATCGCTCGGGCCGCGACTTCCAGGGGCGGGCGCGCGTGCCCGCACGCCGGGCAGCGGTAGTCGCCGAGGTGCCCGACGTACGCCGCCTCGTACTCGTAGGGCGCTCCGCAGCGCAGGCAGTACTTCGAGTCGGCGGCGTGCTGCAGCGCGCCGCGCGCGTGCCGCGGGTCGTCGAGACCGAAGCGCAGCGCCCGCTCCCGGCCCTCTGCGAGATCGGCGACGACGGGGTCGTCGGCGTTCACGACGAGCGCCGTCTCCGGGGGAAGGGCGCGCACGGCCTCGCGCCACCGCTCCGCGACGAGCTCGAGCTCCCCGTAGCGGTCGAGCTGGTCGCGGAAGAGGTTCCCGAGCAGCACCGCCCGCGGGCGCGTGCGGACGAGCGCCTCCGGGAGCGCACCCTCGTCCACCTCGAACAGCCCGCGCCGAGCGCGCGGCGCGGCCAGGAGCGCGGACGCGATCCCGGAGAGGAGGTTCGCGCCCGCCCGGTTCCACGCCAGCTCGTCCCCGTCGCCGAGGATGCGGGCCACCATCGCCGTGGTCGTCGTCTTCCCGTTCGTCGCCGAGACGAGGGCGACGCCGCCCGCGAGGCGCGCGGCCAGGGCGTCCACCGCCGCCGGGTCGAGCTTCCAGAGCAGCTTTCCGGGCAGCGTCGTCCCGCCACCGCGGCCGGCCGCGCGCGAGAGCCGGCCGGCGGCGCGGGCGACCAGGGTCTCCGCGGCGAGGCGGACGTCCACGGCGGCGAGGGTAGCGAGTGGGGAGGAGGCCGGCTGCTCTGGACAGCTTGCAGTTTGCACAGAATGCTCTAAGCTGCCTGCAGGTGCTGTGATGGCCCGCCCCCGCTCACGCGCGCGCCCGCGGATCGACGACGCGGCGCTGGCCGCGTTCCGCGCCGGGCTCCGCCGCAGGTACACGGACGAGCAGATCCTCGCCGAGCTGCGCGCGGCCGCCGAGCGGCTCGGCCGCTCGCCGACGATGCGCGAGTTCGCCCGCGACCCGGAGGCTCGCGTCCACCCGCAGACGGTGATCGAGCACTTCGGCACCTGGAACGCAGCCAAGCGCGCGGCGGGGCTCGTTCCGCGGCGCTTCCTGACGCGGGAGGAGCTGCTCGGCCAGCTGCGGGCCCTGGGCGAGGAGTTGGGGCGGACGCCCACCGCCCGCGACCTCGCCGCCCGCCGCCGCTCCCTGCCCTCGGCCTCGCTGTACGCGCACGTCTTCGGCTCGCTCGCGGAGGCGCTGCGCGAGGCGGGGTTCGAGGTGCCGCGCGCGGAGGACCGGCTCGAGCGCGCGCTCGAGCAGGGAGTCGAGCTGGCGCGTCGCCTAGGCCGGCTGCCGAAGATGGCCGACTGGGCTGCCGCACGCCGGAGCGACCCCGAGCTCCTCTCCGAGTGGCAGGTGTACCGGCTGCTGGACGTGCCGCGCGGCGCCTGGACGGCGTTCCAGTTCCTCGTTCGCGAGCGGCTCGCCGAGGCCGGCGTCGAGGTCCTGCCGGACGGGAGGCTCGAGGGAGGCTAGAGGCTCGTCAGCGCGGCGAGCCGGGCGAGGCAGGAGACGGCCTCGTGCGGCGCGCGCACGGGGGAGACGGGCTCCTCCTCGCGGTAGCGGCGGTCCGGCCGGAAGCGCCGCTCGCGCACGACCTCGCCGTCCACGACCCGCAGGTAGCGGCCCTCGCGCAGCTCGCTTGCCCGCACCGGCGTCCGCAGGACCGCCTCCACGATGCGGAGCGCGCGCCGCGTGGAGGCGAAGAAGAGGCCGTCGCTCGAGCGCCCCACCCAGAGCGGCCGGTTGCGCCCGCGGGCGAGGTGGAGCACGTCGGGCTCGCGCTCGTCGATCCAGGCGGCGGCCATCGTCCCGCGCAGCTCGGCGAGCGCCCGGGGGTCGTGCCGGCGGAGCTCCATGAGCGCGAAGATCGCCTCCGAGTCCACGCTCATGCCCGCCTCGTGACGCTCGACGCCGTAGCGCGCGAGGAGCTCGTCGTCGTTCGTGACCACGCCGTTGTGGATCCCGACGACGGAGCCGTGCCGGATCGGGTGGTTGTTCGCGTGCACGTCCGGATGGCCCTTCGTGTAGTCGCGGACGTGGATCAGCGCCTGCCGGGCATCCTCGGGGAGGGCGATCTCGTCCAGGAGCACACTCGCGCCGCCGCGCAGCTTCGTGATCGAGACCTCGGGCCCGGCTCCCCGGAACGCGTACCCGACCGCGTCGGCGCCGCGCTCCGCGATCCCGGCGAGCAGCGCCTGGGCAGCCAGCGTCCGCGCGCCGCGCGCGTCAGGCCTCAGGCTGTAGCCGGCGATTCCGCACATGCAGAGACGTGGTCGGCGACGTGCTCGGGTTCGCACGCGCCGCACCGATAGGCATAGACGACGAGGAGGGGGAGGTTGTTGGCACCGGCCACGATTCTGCCCCTCCCGTCGGATCCCTCGTTGCAGCTGTCATCCCTCAAGCGGGTCAACTTGCCGGCCGATACACCCGGTCGTGGAAGCGAACGCCGCCGAGCACCTGTTCGACCCCGTCGACGACGAGGGGCCGGCGGTCGCAGACGAGGTGGAGGCGCCCGAGGCCGAGGAAACGGCCGGCCCCACCGCCGACGACCCCCTGAAGCTGTACGTCCGGCAGATCGGCGACGGGCGCCTGCTCACCGCCCGCGAGGAGCGCGAGCTCGCCCGGCGCAAGGACGAGGGCGACGAGGAGGCCAAGCGGCGGCTGATCGAGTCCAACCTGCGCCTCGTCATGTCCATCACCCGCAACTACACGCGCGCCGAGGTGCCGCTCCTCGACCTCATCCAGGAGGGGAACCTGGGCCTCATTCGCGCCGTGGAGAAGTTCGACTACCGGCTCGGGTACAAGCTCTCCACCTACGCCACGTGGTGGATCCGGCAGGCCATCTCGCGCGCCCTCGCCGAGCAGGGGCGGACGATCCGCCTGCCTGTCCACGTCGCCGACCAGGTGCGCCAGGTGATGAAGGCTCGGCGCCGCCTGGGCCAGAAGCTGAACCGCGATCCGTCCATCTCCGAGATCGCTGCCGAGCTCACGATCACGCCGGAGCGCGTCCAGGAGCTCCTCGAGCTCGTGCAGGACCCGGTGAGCCTGGAGACGCCGATCGGCGAGGGCGACTCGAGCGTCGCCGACCTCATCCCCGACCAGAGCGCCAACCAGCCGGAGACGGAGACGGCCGACCGGGCGCGCTCCAGCGAGCTCTTCGACGCGCTCGCGAAGCTCCAGCCGCGGCAGCGGAGGGTGATCATCGAGCGCTTCGGGCTGGACGGGGTGGCGCCGCGCACGCTCGAGGAGGTGGGCGCCAACCTGGGCATCACCCGCGAGCGCGTGCGCCAGCTGGAGGCGCGGGCGCTGCGTGAGCTGCGCTCCGTCGCCCCGGGCCTCGAGCTCTACCTGCGGACGTAGCCGCCCGTCCCGGGCGGGCGGCGAGCTAGACGTCCTCCACGGAGTCCATCTCGCGCAGGCCCGCGAGCCGGCGCAGCGACTCGAGCTCGATCTGGCGCACGCGCTCGCGCGTCAGGCCGAGCCGGCGCCCGATCTCCTCCAGCGTCTGCGGCTCGGCGCCGCCCAGCCCGTAGCGCATGGCGACCACCTCGCGCTCGCGCTCGGGCAGCGCCGCGAGCGCCCGCCGCAGCGCCTCGCTGCGCAGGTTGAGCTCGACCGCCTCCTCGGGAAGCGGCTCGTCGCCGGCCACGAAGTCGCCGAAGACGGCGTCCTCGCCGTCCCCGACGGGCGCGTCCAGGCTCGTGGACGCCCGGGCGGCGGCCCGCACCTCGAGCACCTGCTGGACGGTGAGCGAGGCCTCCTCGGCGATCTCCTCGAGCGTCGGCTCCCGGCCGAGCTGCGTCCACAGGAGGCGGTCGGCGCGGTTGATCTTCTGCAGGCGCTCGACGATGTGGACGGGCATGCGGATCGTGCGCGCCTTGTCGGCGAGCGCCCGCGCCACGGCCTGCCGGATCCACCAGGTGGCGTAGGTGGAGAACTTGAACCCGCGCCGCCAGTCGAACTTCTCCACGGCGCGAATGAGGCCGAGCGTGCCCTCCTGGATGAGGTCGAGGAAGGGGAGCCCCTGGTTGCGGTAGTTCTTCGCGATGGAGACGACGAGGCGCAGGTTGGACTGGATCATCCGCTCCTTCGCCTCCAGGTCGCCGCGCTCGATGCGCTTCGCGAGCTCCACCTCCTGGGCGGCGGTGAGGAGCTGGTGACGGCCGGCCTCGCGCAGGAAGAGCTGCAGTGCGTCGGTCGTCGTCTCGACCGGCGCCGTGATCGCGGCCACCACCTCCGAGTGCGAGGGCGCGTCCTCGACGATCTCGATCCCGCGCTGGTCGAGCTCGCGCAGGAGCGCGTCCTGCTCGAGCTCGGTGAGCTCGAAGGCCTCCGCCACCTCGGAGAGGTCGGACGCGCGGATCGTGCCGGCCTGCTCGGCCTGCTCGAGCAAGTGGCGGATGTCCTCGGCCCCGAGGACGTGCTCGATGTCGATCTGGCTCACGCGGGAGAGGGGAACGCAAGTCCCAGGCGGTCCGTCATCCGACACTCTCTCGCATTCGCGGGCCGCTTGTCTAGAGGGGAGCCGCAAGATCCCTCGCCCGAAGGACGGATGGCGCCTCGGCTGCCGTCCCTCGGTCGGGAGAGGCGCGGTTCGCCGAGGCAGCCGATCATCGAGGTATGCACGTCCGGACCGCCACGCTCGCCATGGCGCTCGTGCTGCTCGTCCTCGCCGCCGCGCTCTGGTGGTTCAGCGTCGGCACGAACGGGGGCTGCTACCCCTGGCAGGATCCCGTCCGCGCCGAGCCGCCGCTGACGACGACGATCCGCGCCACGATCTGCCGCTGAGGCCCACGCACGATAAGCGGCGTTATGTCAAGTCGGGGGCGATTCACGCCTCGGCCGGGACGGCCGCCTCGCGCTCCCTCCTCCCGCCGGCGGTCGCGACGACGATCCCGGCCACGACGAGCACGACGCCGAGCACCTGCAGGCCGGACGGCCGTTCGTCCACGATGGCGGCGGCGAGCATGACGCTGAGCACCGGCTGCACGAGCAGGAGCACGGAGACGACGAGCGCCGGAAGCCGTGGCAGGGAGGCCGCGATCGCGAGGTAGCCGACCACCTGCCCGGAGACGGCGAGCGTGAGGAGCCAGCCGTGCGCCGGCCAGGAGGGCGCGAGCGCGAGCTCGCCGAGGGCGCCGCCGATCACGGCCAGCGCGACCGCGCACGCGGCGGTCGCGTCCAGCATGATCTCCGCGGGCGTGCGCAGGCCTCTCCCCGCCTCGCGGATGACGAGCAGGAACCCGGCGTAGGCGACCGCGGTCAGGAGCGCGAAGACGACGCCGCGCGTGGGATCGTCCCCGTAGGCCGCCGACGAGCCGAGCCCGGAGATGAGCACCACTCCGCCGAGCGCGACCGGGACGGCGGCGAGCACGCGCGCCTCCGGCCGCTCTCCGAGGACGAGCCAGGCGACGAAGCCGACCACGACCACCTGCAGGTTGGCCACGACGGTGGACAGTCCCGCGCCGACCGCCGCGATCGAGTGGTGCCAGAGCTCCAGGTCGGCGGCGAAGAAGACGCCGGCCGCGGCCGCGAGCGCGTGGCGGCGCGCGCCGAGCGCGCCCCGCCGCCTGCGCTCGAGCCAGGCGAGCGGCGCGAGGAACGGCAGCGCGTAGGCGCAGCGCCAGAACGCGGCGGTGGCCGGCTCCACGTCCGCCAGCCGGACGAGCACGCCCGTGAAGGCGATCGCGAGCGCGCCCGCCAGCGCCAGGAGGACCGGCCGCGAGGGCACCGCTAGAACGTGGCCGCCCGCGCCCCGGTCAGGATCACCGCGACCACGACCGCGGCGAGCGCGAGTCGGTAGACGACGAACACGTCGTAGGTGTGGCGACGCACGTAGCCGAGGAGCCAGTCGATGGCGAGCAGGCCGCTCCCGAGCGCGGCGAGCGTGCCGACGAGGAACGGGCCCTCCCACCCCGGCGGCAGGTCGCCGAGCAGCACGTCCCCCACTCCCTTCAGCACGACCGCGCCGAGCACCGTGGGCAGCAGGAGCAGGAAGGAGAAGCGGGCGGCCCCGTCGCGGTCGAGCTTCAGGAACCGGCCCGCGGTGATGGTGATGCCCGAGCGAGAGACGCCGGGCGCGAGCGCGAGCGCCTGGGCAACCCCCATGACGAGCGCGTGCCCCAGCCCGAGCTCGTGCATCGCGCGCGTCTGCGGGGAGCGGTCGGCCCAGAAGAGGAGCAGCGCCCCCGCCGCCAGGAGGACGCTGATCTGCCAAGGCTCGCCGAGCGTGTCGGCGATCGCGTCCTCCCCGAGCAGCCCGACGACGCCGGCGGGGATCGTGGCCACGACGACGAACCAGGCCACGCGCTCGTCGGGCGTCTCCAGGCGGCGGCGCGCCACCGACGCGAGCAGGGCGCGCACGAGCCGGACGAGGTCGGCCCAGAAGTACGCGGCCACGGCGACGAGCGTGCCCAGGTGGAGCGCGACGTCGAACGTCTGGTTGAAGCGGTCGTGCTCCCTCAGGAACGTCCAGTCCGCCCCCCACGGAACGAGGATGAGGTGGCCGGAGGAGGAGATCGGCAGCAGCTCCGTCAGCCCCTGGACGACGCCGAGGACGACGGCCTGCCAGTTCGTGAGCGCGCCGGGCTCCTGCCCGACGCCGAGGAGCGCGAGGAGGCAGGACAGGCCGAGCGCCGCGCCCGCGGCGCCGTACACGACGGAGCGGCGCACGCCGGGATCCTACGCAGGGCTCGGCCGCGGCAGGCCCGGAAGAAAATTCTCGGAATTTGCGGTAATCGCCCTGCGGGCGCACTTGACCCGTCTCGGCAGGTCCAATAGCGTCGGCTTTGCACCGAGCACGGAGCGCGACTAGGTCGAAGCTCAGCTCGTCGGCTCTACGCGGAAGCGGACGGTCAGCGGGTTGGGTGGACGAAAGCGCCACCGGCTCGGTGAATTCTTGGTCCCGTCTCCTCCCCAGGCCGGGTCGCTGGCGGCGAGCTCCCGCCGCGCAGGGCGATAGGATCGGCGCTGTGCACCTGCGCATGCCGAGCATCGACCACGGCGTCCAGTCGTTCGTCTGGGCGCTCGTCTTCTTCCTCTACCTCTGGCTCGGCTCGCTCGCCCTCGGCTTCCCGGGCGGCGAGTCGCTCGTGCTCTCGCTGCTCGCGGCAGGCGCGATCTTCCTGCTCGTGCGGACGCGCGGCGGCGACCGCCCAGGGGCCTAGGAGCGGCGCGGCTCGGAGCTCAGCACGGCGAGCACGCGGTCGGCGAGCTCGCGCCCCAGCGCGGCCTCGAGCCTCGAGGAGGCGGGCTGGCGCTTCTCGACCGCGCTCAGCGCGTCCAGGGCCGACACGGCGGCGAGGAGCCGCGAGGAGCCGCGCGGGCCCATGTTCGTGAGGGCGGCGGCGCTCATGCCGCGGGCATCGGCACCCCGCAGCGCGGCCCCGATCCCTGGCGGGAGTGAGCGCCCGCCGCCGGGCTGCTCAGGGGTCGCGATGAAGCCTCCGCTCCTCGACCTGAGCGTGCGCGAGCTCATGCCGAAGGTCGTCCACGCCGGGAAGCGCGCCTTCGGAGAAGACATGACCGATGACTCCCACGCGCCGGTCGTTTCGAAACGGGACGTCCACGTGCTCCTGCGAAACGAGGTTGACGGACGTCGTCGAGCACGCCGCGCAGCGCACGGCCACGCCGAGCTGGCCGTCTCCGGGCGCGATGAGCGCGAAGGCGGAGGGCGTCGCCGGCCGGGAGCGACCCTCGAGGTAGCAGTAGAAGCTCCACGGCCACTCGCCGGCCTTGAGGTGGAACACCGCCACGTCGGCGAGCTCGTCCGCGAGCGAGCCGCCGCGCGCGGTCATGAGGTCGTGGAACGTGCCCTGCGCCGTCAGGCCGAGCGGCGCCCAGTCGAGGACGTCGTGCGGCACGAGCGCCTCGTGCGCCCCCCCGCAGCGGCAGGCGAAGAGGACGCGGAACACGGCCGGGTGGGCGGTGCCGGGCACGCGCTCGAGCGCGCGGAAGGAGGACAGCCGCACCCGCTCCTCGCCGCCGTGCGCGCAGCGGAGCGCGAACGTGCTCGTCAGCGGGTCGTACACCACCTCTTCTTGTACCTCGCCGACACGACGGCGTGCCGCCTGGACGCGCTCAGTACTGGATCAACGAGTGCACCTCGTACCCGGCCAGGCGCTCGCGGCCGTGGAGGAACGTGAGCTCGATCACGAACAGGACGCCGGCGACGACGCCCCCCAGGCTCTCGACGAGCTCGCACTTCGCCTTCGCCGTCCCGCCGGTCGCGAGCACGTCGTCGAGGACGAGCACGCGCACCCCCGGCGACACCGCATCGCGGTGCACCTGCAGGCTGTCCGTCCCGTACTCGAGCGCGTACGTGGCCTCGATCGTCTCCCGCGGCAGCTTGCCGGGCTTGCGGGCGGCGATGAAGCCGGCGCCCAGCTCGTACGCGAGCGCGGCGCCGAAGATGAAGCCCCGCGCCTCCGCGCCGAGGACGAGCTTGGGCTCGCGCGGGCGCGCCCACTCCGCGAGCCTGCGGATCGTCTCCCCGAAGTACTCGGCATCGGCGATCAGCGGCATCAGGTCCTTGAAGACCACGCCCGGCGTCGGGAAGTCGGGGACGTCGCGGACGCGGTCCCGCAGGTCGAGCGGGGCGCTCACGGCGCCGTCCGCTCGACGACCGCGCGCAGGTCGCGCACGAAGATGAGGTAGGAGAGCTCCTGCGCGACGCGCGCGAGCCCGGCCAGGTCCTCGAGCGCCGCCTTGCGCCGCTCGGGGTTGCGCGAGCGCAGGGGCGGCGCGACGATCTGCTCCAGGAGCGCGGCCTGGCGGCCGGCGGCGGTGACGAAGGTGCGCAGATGCCGCGCGTCCACCCCGAAGCGGGCCAGGCGCGCGCACGCGGCGGCGACGTCCGCCTCGCTCTCCCGGTAGCGGTGCTCGCCGCCGTCCGTCCGGGAGACGACGACGCCGTACTCCTCCAGGGCGCGTACGAAGTCGGGGCTCACGGAGGCGCGCTCGCACAGCTCCGCGAGGTCGATCTCCTCCTCCTCCCCGGTCAGGCCCACCGGCCGGCGCCGCGTCCGGTCGGCCGCGCCCGGCCCGTCGAGCGCCTCGCGGATCACGCGCAGGGGCAGGAACTCGTCGCGCTGCAGGCGCAGGACGGTGGTCAGCCGCTCCACGTCCTCGGGCGAGAACAGCCGGTACCCGCCGCGCGTCCGCCGCGGCGTGATCAGGCCCTGCTCCTCGAGGTAGCGGATCTTCGAGACCGAGATGTCCGGGAAGTCGGCCCGCAGCTCCTCGCAGACCGCTCCGATCGTGCGCAGCTTGGGCTCGCCTCCGCCCTGCCCGCGCCGGGTGCTCGCCGCGATCGTGCTCATCCCTTGAGGAAGGTCAGGCGGTACTTGCCGATCTGGACCTCGTCGTCGTCCTCGAGCACCGCCGACTCGATCCGCCGTCGGTTGACGTAGGTGCCGTTCAGGCTCCCCAGGTCGCGGATCGTGAACGTATCGCCGTCGCGAAGGAGCTCCGCGTGCCGGCGCGACACGGTCACGTCGTCCAGGAAGACGTCGCACTCGGGCGAGCGGCCGATAAGCGTGCGGCCGTCCGCGGGCACGAACGCCTGGCCGGCCATGCCGCCGCCGGAGCGCACGACGAGCGCCGGGCCGGTCACCCGCGGCGTGCCGCCCTCGAGGTCGGCATCCTCCCCGCTCTCTTCCAGGTCGAAGGTCAAGGTGGTCTCCGAGCCCGTCTCCACCGCGAGCAGCGCGCCGCAGCGCGAGCAGTAGTTGGCGGCTTCCGGGTTCTGGAAACCGCACTCCGGGCAGTAGACGTGGCTCACTCGTCGCTCGCCGGGGCGGCCTTCCCGCTCAGGATCTCGCTCAGGCGCTCGACGTCCGCGAGCTTCGCCTCGCCCGCGCTGACCTGCTCGCGCAGCCGCGCGACGAGCTCCGCGCGCAGGATGTCGATGCGGCCGTGCAGCATGCGCCGCCGGTACGAGATCTCGTCCTCCTCGCGCTCGAGCTCGCGGATCAGCGCGCGCAGGTCGTCGTCGCTCAGCGTGGAGAGATCGGGAAGTGGTTCCACCGGTCGCCTTTCCTCGTCGATGGATGGAGTAAAGCAGCCGTCGTTCTCAGGGGTCAACCTGAGCTTGAGAGTTTCCTCAAGGTTCGCCGGCGCCCGCCGCGTCCCTGCCGGCGAGCGTGCGCCGGGCGCGGAGGACGTACTCGACCCCCGCGACGACGGCGAGCGCGACGCCTGCCCAGAAGAGGAGCAGCGGCCAGTCCGTGCCCCGCTCGGTGACGAGCACGAAGCAGAGCGCCGCGTACAGGACCCACGTCGCGAGCTTGCCCAGGAAGCTCACCTCGAACGCGTACCCGCGGGGAACGACGACCCGGTAGCCCGCGACGAGCACGAGGTCGCGGCCCAGCACGATCGCGGCGGCGGCGAGCGGGATCCGGTCCTCGAGCCAGAGCAGGAGGACGGCCACGGCGATCATGAGCCGGTCGGCGAGCGGGTCGGCCACCGTGCCGAAGCGCGACTCCACGCGCCAGCGCCGGGCCAGGTAGCCGTCCACCTGGTCGGTGGCGGCGGCGGCCGCGAAGAAGAGGCCGGCGCCCCACGCCGGCCCGTCGCCCGCCTCCAGGAAGAGCCAGGCGAAGACCGGCACCGCGGCGTAGCGCAGGAGCGTGAGCGCGTTCGGGACGTGGCGGCGGAGCTCCGGCCAGGTCACGCCGGAAACCCTACGCTGCTAGCGTCGCACCCCGTGTCCGGGACCCTGGCCCTGCCGGGCTTCGTCAACGCGCACAGCCACACCTTCCAGCGGGCGCTGCGCGGCCGGGCCGCGGGCGGCGACTTCTGGGCCTGGCGCGAGACGATGCTCGCCGAGGCGGAGCGCCAGACGCCGGCGCTCGTCCGCACCTCCTACGAGAGCGCCTACCGCGAGATGCGGGCGGCCGGCTACACGGCGGTCGGCGAGTTCCACTACCTGGGCGCGGCCGCGGCGCTGGCCGCGGCGGAGGCGGCGAGCGCGGCCGGGGTCGAGCTCGTCCTCCTGCACGTGGCCTACGCGCGCGGCGGCCTGGAGCGCTTCCGGCAGCAGTCCGCTGCCGCCTACCTGGGGGAGGTCGAGCGCCTGCGCGGCGAGGGGCTGTGCGTCGGCCTCGCCCCCCACTCCGTGCGCGCCTGCCCGCCCGACTGGCTGCAGGAGATCGCCCGCTACGCCGAGCGGGAGGCGCTTCCGCTCCACGTCCACGCCGACGAGCAGCCGCGCGAGGTGGAGGAGTGCCTGCGCGAGCACGGCTGCCGGCCGATCGAGCTGCTCGCCCGCACGGGCGTGCTCGGCGAGCGCACGACGGTCGTGCACGCGACGCAGGCGGACGGCGCCGAGCTCGACCTGCTCGCGGCGAGCGGGACCCTCGTCTGCGTGTGCCCGACGACGGAGGCCGACCTGGGAGACGGCTTCGTGCCGGCCGAGCGGCTCCGCCACCGCGGGATCCCGCTCTGCATCGGCTCGGACTCGAACGTGCGCATCGACCCGCTCGAGGAGCTGCGCGAGCTCGAGGGGATCGCACGCCGCCAGACCGGCCGGCGCGGCGTGTTCACGACCGAGGAGCTGCTCGCGTTCGGGTCGAGCTCCGGCGCGCGCTCGCTCGGCCTGGACGCCTGGCCGGGGATCGGGGTCGATCTCGCCCACCGCTCGCTCGCCGGCGTCGCCCGCGAGGACGTCCCCGCCGCGCTCGTGGCCGGCTGCGGAGCCGACGTCGTCGTCGCGGGCTGAGCGTCGGGCCGCGGCGGGATGGACGGCCCGCGCGCCCAGCGGCAGCCCCGCTGCCGCGCTTCAGGAACGTCCGCGCGCCCGGGAGCCCGCCCCGCGGGCTCGCGCCCGTCCCGGGCGGCGGGATGGACAGCCTACGCGCTCAGCGGCAGCCCCGCTGCCGCGCTTCCGGGATCTTCCGCGCGCCCGGGAGCCCGCCCCGCGGGCTCCCGGGCCTGCGCACGACTACGTGAACACGATCTCCGCGCCCGCGCTCCGCTCGTAGAACTCCCCGACCGTGAGGATGCCGTCCACCTCGGGGACGAAGTCCTCGGGCGTGAGCCCGAACATCTCGACGGTCGCGTGGCAGGCGTAGATGCCGGCGCCCGAGTCGTGCACGAGCTCGATGAACTCGCCGACCGGCGGGATGTCGAGCTTCGCCATCTGCCGCGTCATCATCTTCGTCGCGAGCCACGACATCCCGGGCAGGACGCCCAGGAACGTGGGCAGGTGCAGCCCCGGGTTGCCGACGGTCGCGACCTTGATCGCGTCCTGGCGGTCCTTGCGGATCGCGTCCAGCCCGAAGAAGGTGAAGAAGAGATCGGCCTCGATCCCCTCCATGCGGGCCCCGTTGGCCATGATCAGCCCCGGGTAGATCCCTTCCAGCGAGCCCTTGGAGATCACGATGGAGACCTTCCGCAAGGGCTCGGGCTCGGCCTCCGGCGCCGGGGCGACCGCCTCCAGCAGCTCCGTCATCGTCCAGTCCTCCTTCTACTAGATGCAGCCGCGGGGCTTCGGGATGCCGCCGATCTTCGCGGCGAGCTTCGCGGGCCCCTTGGGGAAGAGCTCGTACAGCTCCCTGACGGGCACGCCGGACTCCTTGCCCAGCGAGCGGATCGAGGGGGCGGTTCCCGTCTCCAGGTAGCGGGAGCGCATGAACTCCACCACCTGCCAGTGGCGGGGGGTGAGCTCGGGGATGCCGCACTCGCGGGCGATCTCCTCGGCGAGCTCCCGGGTCCACTGCTCGGGGTGGACGAGGAATCCCTCCGGGTCGCGCTCCACCTGAGCAGGGGCGTTCTCGAGCGTCGTCATCGGGTCTCTGCCTCCTCTCGCGCGGCCTCGGCGGGCCGCCTCTTGCCGCTCTGCGCCATCTCCGCGGAGATCCCGGGGATGCTCCGACCGGGCAGGAGCGCGTGCCAGTAGAGCCACTGGAACATCAGCTTCCCCAGGTGGTTCAGCCGGGACTCCGCGAGGAGCGGCAGCGGCCCGGCCGCCGTGGGGAAGCGACCGGGCAGCGGCTCGGTGTCGTAGTTGAAGTCGATCAGCAGGGCCTTGCCGAACCCCGTCTCCACGAAGCAGTTGGCGTGCCCGTCGTAGCGCGCGACCGGCTCCCGGCCGGCGAGGTAGGCCGCCACGTTCTCGGTGAGCACCTCGCACTCGAAGTGCGTGACGGAGCCGGCCTTGGAGATGGGGACGTCGGCGGCGTCGCCGAGCGCGAACACGTTGGGTCGCGCGAGCGAGCGCAGCGTGTGCGGTTCGGTGGGGACGAAGCCGAGCGAGTCGCCGAGCTCAGGAGAGCGCGTCACGTAGGCCGCGCCTCCGTGCAGGGGCACGGTGACGAGCAGGTCGAAGGGCTCCTCGCGCTCGTCCCAGGAGACGAGCACGCCGCGCTCCCCGTCCACGCGGCCGACCGCGAACTCGGTGATGAGCTCGATGCCCTTGCGCTCGAGCAGCCCGGCCAGGCGCTCGGCAGCGACGGGCTTCGTGAAGGCGGCGTCGAGCGGCGTCACGAACGCCAGGTCGACCCGGTTGCGGAGTCCCCGCTCCGCGAAGTACCAGTCGGCGAGGAACGCGAACTCGAGCGGCGCGACCGGGCACTTGATCGGCAGGTCCACGAAGTTGACGAGGATGCGCCCGCCCTCGAACCCTGCGAGCGCCCGGGCGAGCCGCTCGGCTCCGGGCACGTCGTAGAACGTGAACACCCGCTCGTTCCAGCCCGGCCCGGTGAGGCCGTCCGTCTCCTCGGGCTGCAGGACGGCGCCCGTCGCGACGATGAGGACGTCGTACGGCAGCACGGTGCCGTCGGCGAGGAGGGCGCGCTGCTCGTCGAGCTCGACGCGCTCGACTTCCGCCTCGTGGAAGGCGATGTCCGCGCGCAGCTGCCGCCGGCGCGGGCGCACGATCTCGTCCACGTCCGCGAGCCCGAACGGGACGAAGAGCAGGCCCGGCTGGTACACGTGCCGGTCGTCGCGATCGACGACCGCGATCGCCACGTCGTCCGGGTCGTAGCGGCGGCGGAGGCGGTTGGCCATCATCGTGCCTCCGGTGCCGCCTCCCAGGATCACGATCCGTGTGCCGGCCATCCGTGCTCCTCTCTCGCTCCACCCCACTCTGGCCGTTCCTCGGGGCCTGCTGGAAGCGGGGATCCGCGGATCGGCCTGCGGCGTTCTACGGGCGAGCCCGGCGCCCGGCCGGAGCTAGAGTCGAGGCGATGTACCGCTTCGTGGACCACACCGCGGAGCTCGAGGTGGAGCTGGAGGCGGACTCGCCCGAGGGCGTGCTGGAGGAGGCCCTGCACGCGTTCGCGGAGCTGACGGGGCCGGGCGACGGGGAGACGGTCGAGCGCGAGGTCGCCCTCGACGCGGCCGACCGGCCCGGCCTGCTGGCGGCCTGGCTGGACGAGCTCCTCTACCTCGCGGACGCCGAGCGGCTGGTGCCCGAGGAGGCGGAGCTGCGCCTGACGGACACGCATCTGGAGGGCCGCCTGCGCGCGCGCCGCGGCGAGCCTCGGCCGCTCGTCAAGGGAGTCACGCTGCACCGGCTGCGTTTCGGCCGCCGGGACGGCCGCTGGCACGGGCGGGTGGTGCTCGATGTCTGAGCTCGTGCGCGTGGACGAGACGACGTGGGAGATCCCGGCCTCGGCGCGAGAGGACATGCGCGTGCCGGCCCGGGTGTTCGCGGACGAGGAGATCCTGGCCGAGATCGAGGGCGACCTCTCGCTCGAGCAGCTCCAGAACGTCGCCACGCTGCCGGGCGTGGTGGGGGCGGCGATCGCCATGCCGGACATCCACCAGGGCTACGGCTTCCCGGTGGGCGGGGTCGCCGCGACGGAGCTGCCCGACGGCGTCGTCTCGCCGGGCGGCGTCGGGTACGACATCAACTGCGGCGTGCGCCTGCTCGCGCTCCCCCTCACCGAGGCGGAGCTCGGCGGCCGCCGGGAGGCGCTCGTGCACGAGATCTCGCGCGCCGTCCCCGCGGGCGCCGGCAAGCACGGCAGGCTGGGGCTGCGCGGAGCGGCGCTGGGCGAGGTGCTGCGGGAGGGACCGCGCGCGCTCCCCGGCGTGCGACCCGAGGACGTCGAGCGCACGGAGTCGGAGGGCCGCCTGGAGGGCGCCGACCCGGCGGCCGTCTCGGAGCGCGCCCGCGAGCGCGGGCGCGACCAGCTCGGAACGATGGGCTCGGGTAACCACTTCGTCGAGGTGCAGGCCGTGGACGAGATCGTGGACGCGCGGACCGCGGAGGTCTTCGGCCTGGCGCTCGGGCAGGTGACGGTTCTCATCCACTCGGGCTCGCGTGGGCTCGGCCACCAGGTGTGCACGGACTACGTACGGCTCATGGACGGCCGCCTGGCGAGCTACCGCATCCACCTGCCCGACCGGCAGCTCGCGTGCGCGCCGGCCTCCTCGCCGGAAGGGCGGCGCTACCTCGGAGCGATGGCCGCCGCGGCCAACTTCGCGTGGGCGAACCGGCAGGCGATCGCCGACCGCGTGCGCGAGGCCGTGCGGCGCGTGCTCGGCGAGCAGGCGGCCGAAAGCACGCGCCAGGTGTACGACGTGGCGCACAACGTCGCCAAGGTCGAGGAGCACGGCGGCCGCGCGGTGTGCGTGCACCGCAAGGGCGCCACGCGCGCGTTCCCCGCCGGGTCGCCGGAGATCCCGGCCGCGTACCGCGAGGTCGGCCAGCCGGTGTTCATCCCCGGCTCCATGGGGACGGCGAGCTTCGTGCTCGCGGGCGAGCCCGCCTCGCTCGAGCGCTCCTTCGGGACGACGTGCCACGGAGCCGGGCGGCGCCTCTCGCGCACCGCGGCGCGCAAGCGGATCGGCGGCGCCGAGCTGCGCCGCCAGCTCGAGGCCCAGGGCATCGTCGTGCGCTGCCCGTCTCCCAAGGGGCTCGCCGAGGAGGCGCCGTTCGCGTACAAGGACGTGGACCGCGTCGTGCGCGTGGTCGAGCGCGCCGGGCTCGCGCGCCGCGTGGCGCGGCTGCGGCCGCTCGGGGTGGTCAAGGGATGAACGGCGCGCTCGGAGGCGTTTAGGAGCCTCGGTGGACGTCACCACGGACACGTTCGAGCGGGACGTCGTCGAGCGCTCGCACACGACTCCCGTGATCGTGGACTTCTGGGCCGCCTGGTGCGGCCCGTGCCACGCGCTCGCGCCCGTCCTCGAGCGGGAGGTGGAGAGCCGCGGCGGGGCGGTCGTCCTGGCGAAGGTGGACGTGGACGAGAACCCCGAGCTGGCGGCGACGTTCGGGATCCGCGGCATCCCGGCGGTGAAGGGCTTCCGCGACGGGCGCGTCGTCGCGGAGTTCGTCGGTGCACGCGGCCCCGCGGACGTCGCCGCGTTCGTGGACGAGCTGCTCGCGCCCCCGCGGATCGAGGCGCTGCTCGCCGACCTGCGCGAGACGGGCGACCTGCCGGACGTGCTCGCCGCGCTCGAGGCGGGCGACGAGGAGCGGGCGCTCGACCTCGTCGTCTCGGCCGTGCCCGCCGCCCCGCCCGAGCGGCGCACCCGCCTGCGCGAGGTCGCGGTCGCGCTCTTCGAGCACCTCGGCCACGACCACCCCGTGGCGACGACGTACCGGCGGCGGCTGGCGAGCGCCCTCTACTGACGGGCGCGCAGCTCGAGCTCGGCGACCCAGCGGGCGGTGGCGGCCAGGTAGGCGGTCTGCGCGGCCACGCCGCGCGCCCCCCACGCCCCGTCGTAGCCGGGCCGCTCGACCTGCGGGCGGGCGGGCTCGATCTGCGTCCCCTCCTGCCACTCGTTGTAGCTCGTGATCGTCACCAGGTCCGCGCTCGCGCGCAGGGCCGACTTCCACATGCGGTCGTAGGTGGCGCCGTCCTGGCGCGAGCGGACGAGCTCGTGCCGCGTGGCGAGGCGCGCGTCGTAGCCCGGACCGACCGAGGGGGCGCAGAGCAGGCCGGCCTGGCGCGCCTGCGTGCAGAGGCGGCGGAAGCCCACGCCCGTCCACGTCGCCACGTCGTAGGTGTAGACGCCGTCGAACCCAGCCGCGCGCGCCCTGCCTACCAGCGTCGTGTGCCCGAAGATGCGCACGTCCGAGAGCGGCGCGAGCGCCTCCGCCCACGCCTGCGCAGGCTCGCGGTCGGCGTCGTACAGGTAGAAGTCCTCGTACCCGGCCTCGCGCAGGCGCGCGATGTCGGCCGCGGCGGAGGCGGGCGTCCGGCCGGGGTAGGGCTCGAGGTGGATCGCGACCGCGAGGCCGTGCGCGCGAGCCGCCTGGGTGACGAGCGGCAGCCGGGCGTTCTCCGGCGAGTGCTCGCCCCACCAGGAGACGACGACCGCGTCCACCCCGGTGGCCGCGATCTCCGCCATCTGTGCGCCCACGAGCCGCGGGTTCGACGAGGAGTACAGCCCGCGCCGCGGGTAGTAGCGGGTGGAGAGGACGGGGACGCCGTCGTGCACGACCCACCAGTGCGCCCAGCGCCCGTCCCGCGTCGGGTTCGAGTACCACGGGTAGTAGAAGATCGCGCTCCGGACGACCGCGGAGGCGGCGGCCGTGCCGCTCCGCGCCCCGGCCTGGGATGCGATCGCCGCGGCGCACGCCGCTGCGGCAACGAGCGCGAGGAGGCGCCGTCCGGACACGCAGCGCGAGACTCTAACGCGCGTACGGGCGCGGGAGAACGGTGTCCGCGGGCTAGGATCGTGGGCAGTGAGGCGCTACCGCTACCTCGTCGTGGGCGGCGGCATGACGGGCGACGCCGCCTGCCGTGGGATCCGCGACCACGACCCCGAGGGAACGATCGGGCTCGTCGGAGCGGAGCCCCACGAGCCGTACGCGCGGCCGCCCCTCAGCAAGGGGCTCTGGCTCGGCAAGGAGGAGAGCTCCGTCTGGCGCGGCACGGCCGAGCTCGGCGTGGAGCTGCACCCGGGCCGGCGCGTCGTGTCGCTCGACCTCGAGGCGCGCACGGCGACGGACGACGACGGCGAGACGTACGCCTACGAGCGGCTCCTGCTCGCAACCGGGGGCGTCCCGCGCCGCCTCCCCCACGCCGAGGACGGCGTCATCTACTACCGGACGCTGGACGACTACCGAGCGCTGCGCGAGCGGGCCGGGGAGGGCGTGCGCGTGGCGGTGGTCGGCGGCGGGTTCATCGGCTCCGAGATCGCGGCGGCGCTCGCGACCAACGGCTGCGCGGTGACCATCGTCTTCCCGGACGCCGGCATCGGCGCGCGCCTCTTCCCCGCCACGCTCGCCGCCTTCGTCAACGACGTGTACCGCGAGCGCGGCGTGTACGTCCGCCCCGACGAGCTGGTCGAGGGGCTCGCGCGCGAGGGGAGCGTCTTCCGGCTGCGCACGAACCGCGACTCCACGATCGAGGCCGACATCGTCGTAGCCGGGCTCGGCATCCTCCCCAGCACCGAGCTCGCGGAGCAGGCGGGGCTGCCGGTGGACGACGGCGTCCTCGTGGACGAGCTCGGCCGCGTCCAGGGGCAGGAGGATGTCTTCGCGGCCGGCGACGTGGCGCGCTTCCCGGTCCCGGCTCTCGGTGGGACGCGGCGCGTCGAGCACGAGGACCACGCGAACACGCACGGGCGCGTCGTGGGCGCGAACATGGCCGGCGCGAGCCAGCCCTACGACCACCTGCCCTTCTTCTACTCCGACCTCTTCGACCTCGGCTACGAGGCGGTCGGCGACGTGGACTCGCGCCTCGCCACGACCGAGGAGTGGCTGGAGCCGAACCGCAAGGGCGTCATCGGCTACGCGGACGAGGACGGCCGCGCGCGCGGGTTCCTGCTCTGGGACGTGTGGGGCAAGGTGGACGCCGCCCGCGAGCTCATCCGCGCGGGCGCGCGGGTGGACGGCGCCGCCCTGCGCGAGCTCCTGTCCTCGTAGGCCCCGATCGCCTCGCGACCGTCCTCAGTCGTCGAGGACGAAGGTGACGAGCATGTTCACCTGGTACTCGGTGATCGCTCCCCCGTCCACGCGGACCTGCTGCTCCTTGATCCAGGCGCTGCGCACGTTGCGCAGCGTCTTGTTCGCGCGCTCGAGCCCCTGTTTGATCGCGTCCTCGAAGCTCTGCGAGGACGTCGAGCTGATCTCCGTCACGCGGGCGACTGCCACCGCTTCCTCCTTTCGGCGTGTGCCGTTGGGCCCGTGCCTAGACGAGCGCCGGCGACGCGAGCAGGAACGCCAGGAGCACGATCGCCAGCGCGGCGACGAGCATGAAGAACAGACGGATGTCGGTTCCGGTCAACGCGATACCCCCTCTCGCAGACGACCAGTGCTCCTGAGCTTACCGCGGGCCGGCCGCGCGGCCTAGTTACCGGCGGTAGTAGCCGACCCCG